>NZ_RZSJ01000652.1:0-3293 GCF_003998025.1 Mesorhizobium sp. M8A.F.Ca.ET.021.01.1.1 | reverse complement strand
AAGCGGTGACGACAGCGTGGTTGGGGCCTTTCAATCCGTGCCGGATCGAAACCTGGCCCGACACGAGATTGATGATGTTTCCGGGAATGAAGAATGGGCTGATGCGGCGCGGGCCGCGTTCCTTCAGGATGATCGCGTTCTCGGCGATGCCCTCGAGACCGCCGATGCCGGAGCCGATCAGCACACCGGTGGCGCAACGCTCTTCTTCGGTGGAAGGCTGCCAGCCGGAATCCTTCAGCGCTTCATCGGCGGCCGCGATCCCGTACAGGATGAAGTCGCCGATCTTGCGAAGTTCCTTCGGCTCGAGAATGGCTTCGGGATTGAGCGTACCGTTGGAGCCGTCGCCACGCGGAATGACGTGGGCGATCTTGCAGGCAAGATCGTCCACTTCGAACTCGGTGACGCGCTTGGCAGCGCTGCGGCCGGTCAGCAGTTGCTTCCAGCCGTGCTCGAAGCCCATGCCGAACGGCGAAACCAGGCCAAGGCCCGTGACGACGACACGCCTCATCGCAGGTCCTCCCCGGTGACGACTGCGGAAAGCGTCAGGCCGAAGCCTTGTCGATGTACTTCACCGCATCGCCAACGGTCAGAATGGTCTCTGCTGCGTCGTCGGGGATCTCGACGCCGAATTCTTCTTCGAACGCCATGACGAGTTCAACCGTGTCGAGGCTGTCAGCGCCCAGATCATCGATGAAGCTCGCCTGCTCCGTCACTTTGTCGGCATCGACGCCAAGGTGCTCGATGACGATCTTCTTGACGCGCTCTGCGGTGTCACTCATTTGGGGCATCCTCGTCTTTTGTTTGTCTGTCTTCGTTAGCGGGCGGAATGCCGCTAATCAAGCTGAAAGATGGTCCTGCCGGAAACGCAACGGCCACGGACCGGTTTTTGCCCGAACCGCCGGGTTGCGGGCCGCATTACACGAAAAATTGCCGAGGTCCAAGCCGAAATGGTGGGTTTTCACAGCGCGGCGATGTTGCTGCCGGAGCTCGCTCAGATCATCGCCATGCCGCCATTCACGTGGATGGTTTGCCCGGTTACGTAGGCGGCCTCGTTCGAAGCCAGATAAGCAACGGCGGACGCCACTTCGGCACTGGTGCCCATGCGCTTCGTCGGGATCGCCGTCATGATCGCCTCTTTCTGCTTCTCGTTGAGCTTGTCGGTCATCGCCGATTCGATGAAGCCCGGAGCGACGCAGTTGACGGTGATGTTGCGGGTGGCGATTTCCTGCGCCAGCGATTTGGACAAGCCGATCATGCCGGCCTTGGAGGCGCAGTAGTTCGCCTGGCCGGGATTGCCGGTCACGCCGACCACCGATGTGATGTTGATGATGCGGCCATGGCGGCGGCGCATCATCGGGTGGGTCAGTTCACGGGTCAGCCGGAAAACGGCGGTGAGATTGACCTCCAGCACCGTATCCCAGTCGGCGTCCGACATGCGCACGAACAGGCCGTCCTTGGTGATGCCGGCATTGTTGACCAGGATATCGACGCCCTCGAGATCGGCCTCCGCCTTCTGGCCGAGTGTCTTGACCTCGTCACGGTTCGACAGGTTGGCCGGGAACAGCTTGACCCGATCGCCCAGTTCGGAGGCCAGCGTTTCCAGTTTCTCGACGCGCGTGCCGTGCAGGCCGACGATCGCGCCCTGCGCATGCAGCACCCTGGCGATCGCCTCGCCGATGCCCCCCGATGCGCCGGTGACAAGCGCCTTGCGGCCGGTCAATTCGAACATTTTTGTCTCCAGGTTGAGAAGAGGGCGCCCCTTATAGGGATGGTCTCAAATGGCGCTTTATGCAAGCGCCGCAAGTGCCGCCTCGACCTCGGCCGAGGAACCGACGGACGCGGTGGCGATATCGCGGTTGATGCGGCGAGCCAGTCCCGAAAGCACCTTGCCGGCACCGATCTCGTAAAGCGTGGTGATGCCGTTGGCGCCGAACCATTCCACCGTTTCGCGCCAGCGCACGCGACCGGTCACCTGCTCGACCAAGCGCCCGGCGATCTCGTCGGGATCGGTCGACGGCTGCACCGATACGTTGGACACGACGGGAACGACTGGCGCGGTCTTTGCCACGCCGGCAAGCGCCTCGCGCATGACGTTGCCCGCCGGCGCCATCAGCGCCGAATGGAAGGGCGCCGACACCTGCAGCATCAGCGCACGCTTGGCGCCCTTATCGGTGCACAGTTTCGCTGCCAGCTCGACCGCGACCTTTGCACCTGAGATGACCAGCTGGCCGCCGCCATTGTCGTTGGCGATCTGGCAAATCGAGCCCTTAGCGGCCTCGGCGCAGGCATCTTCGACATCGGCCTGCTCCAACCCGATGATCGCCGCCATGGCGCCCTCGCCGGCCGGCACCGCCACCTGCATGGCGTTACCGCGAATGCGCAGCAGACGAGCGGCATCGGCGACGGAAACGAAGCCGGCGGCGGCGAGTGCCGAATATTCGCCCAGCGAATGGCCGGCGACATAGGCGACCTGGTCCTTCAGCGAGAAACCGCGCGCTTCCAGCGCCCTGATCGCCGCCAGCGATACCGCCATCAGGGCCGGCTGCGCGTTGGCCGTCAGCGTCAAGGTCTCTTCGGGACCTTCCCAGATCAGCTTCGACAGGTTTTCGCCGAGCGCATCATCGACTTCCTGGAAGACCCTGCGCGCTTCGGGAAAGGCATCGGCGAGGTCCTTGCCCATGCCGACAGCCTGGCTGCCCTGTCCTGGAAAGGTAAATGCGACGGCCATGCGAGGGCTCCCCAGACTGGTTCTGCTTGCGTGATACTACGAATTTTCCCTGCCTGTGACGCAAGGCAGGCCGCCAAGTCAAGCCACTTCAGCCCATGCCGAGGGCCGTATCCTTGAGCGAGTGCCTGTTCCGAAAGGGCTTTTTGGCGATCACACCTGATGAAAACCGCTCACGAATCGTTTGCTGGCTCTTCTTATTTCCGTCACAGGCGCTAGCTTTGCGTGACAATTATATGACAATCGAATGACGTGGGTTGTCTTTGGGTGGGAAGTTAAAGTGGCAAAGAGTTCGAAACGTGCCGGCAACGCCGCGCCGCAATTCCTGGAAGACGATCCGTCCACCGGCTATCTGCCGGGCCGGAGATGGCCGGTCGTCCGCTACGGGCTGATCAGCCTGGCGATCTCGGCCGTCATGGTGTTCGCCATCGAACTGATCGTGCGCGGTGATGTCGCCGGCACCGTTTCCTTCTTCCTGCAGCCGTTCAAGCCGGGCTGGACCACCATCGTCGTGTTCGCGCTGGTCCTGATCGGCCTCGATGCCGTGCTCGGCCGCAGTCATCAAAGC
>NZ_RZSJ01000651.1:0-3295 GCF_003998025.1 Mesorhizobium sp. M8A.F.Ca.ET.021.01.1.1 | reverse complement strand
GTCGACGCCCTGGCCGACTTCCAGCACCACGCCGGCGGCTTCGCTGCCGGGAATGAGCGGAAATCCGCCGGGCGGCGGATAGAGGCCCGAGCGATGATAGACATCGATGAAGTTGAGACCGATCGCGGTATGCTTGATCAGGATCTGCCCCGAACCGGGCTGGCCGGGATCGGTGTCCTCGTAAGTCAGGACTTCGGGGCCGCCATTGGCGTGGATTCGGATGGCTTTGGACATGGACAGGATTCCTTGAAGAGCGGCTGATCAGGCCTTTTTGGCGCCGAGTTTTGGAAAGAACTGCATAATGCCGCCAATGCAGGCCAGGTAGAGCCCCGTGATGGTAATACCGATCTTGGTAAAAGTGCTGACCTGCTCACCCAGCACGCCGATCTCGTCGTAGAAGGCGGCGAGCGCCGCCTGCGCAAGCGCAAGCGCGCCGAAGGCGCACCACAACAGCGTCATGCCGAGATTGATCGGCCGCAGCCGCTTCACCCGCACCGGATGGATGAAGTTTATCGGCACAAAAGTCAGAATGCCGGCCACCACCACCACGGCGAACGAAACCCATTGTCCCGGCTCGATAACGAACAGCGTGAACACCACCATGTTCCAGACCACCGGGAATCCCTTGAAGAAATTCTCCTTCGTCTTCATGCCGGTGTCGGCGTAGTAGATCGCGCTTGAGACCACGATGATCGCCGCCGACAGGAACGACAGGCCTTCGCCCATGAAACCGCGCTGATAGAGCGCGAAGGCCGGGATCAGCACGTAGGTCACATAGTCGATAATGTTGTCGAGAAGTTCGCCCGACCAGGTCGGCAGGATTTCCTTGACCTCCAGTTTTCGGGCGATCGGCCCATCGATACCGTCGACGAACAGCGCCAGCCCCAGCCACCAGAACATGGCCGTCCAGCGCTCCTCGCTCGCCGCCACCAGCGACAGGAAAGCCAGGAACGAACCGGAAGCGGTCAGCAGATGCACCGAAAACGCGCGCGCCTGCGGCCAAGTGACCTTCTTCTTCGGTCGCGGAATCCGTTCCGTGATCTTCTCGGCGATCTTGCGGGCCTTTGTGTTCTTCCTCACGGGCCCCGCCAATCCAGCTTGCATATCTCGGCCGAGCGGCCGGCGAAATTCCAGTTGCGGCCAAAGGCCCGCATCTTGCTCTTGTCGGACCTGGCCACGATGATCTCCGGCGCGATCCAGTATTCGGAATCCGTGATCACCGTATCCTTCTCGCGGTCCTTGCCCGCGATTGGTGTGACCGCCCCGTCGATAATCCTGGGTATCTGGAAAATACGCGTCTTGTCGCGCGTCTCGTAGGTGATCGGCACCTGTTCGACGCCCAGGAATTTGCCGACCAGGATCGAGAGCAGCGACGTCGTTCCGCCGGCTTTGCCGGTGAATATCTTGGTCAAGGCCTTGACCGCGTAGACAGAGGCCCTGACGTCGATGAACAGGCCCGCGGTCCAGTTGCCACGGCTCATGTAACCGGGGATTTCCATGATCAGCCCAAGATTGAGACCGGAGAGGTCGACCTCGCCGAAATGGCCGGCGTCGATACGAAAACCCGCCCAGGTCTGGCAGTAACCTTCGGTCGGAGGATGGTTGCCAAGCGACAGCACGCAAGGGCAAAAAACCGTGCAATTGCAGGAGAGTACGAGCTCTCCTTTCATTGCCCAGCTCTGATCTGCCATCGAATTTCCCCCACTCATAGCGAGACTACTAGCAGCGCGGCTGCCCAGACAAGCAGTATCGCACCAGCCAGCCGGGTTGGAAGACTGCCCGTCGTCTGTTTTTCAATCAGGGTGAACACGCCGATCAGCGCCATCCAGAAGACGTTCATCACGCCGACTGCGAACATCACCAGCATCAATGCCCAGCAGCAGCCGAGGCACCAGATGCCTTGCGCGACGCCGAGCTGGAAGACGCGGACGGTTCTCGCGCTCCAGTTCGAAAACAGGATCGAGAACGGATTCCGGCATTTCTTCAGGCAGGCCTCCTTGAGGCCGCTGAACTGGTAGAGGCCGGCAACCAGCAAGGCGAGCCCACCGGCAGCGCCAAGCAGCGGATCGAATATCCCTCCCGTGGCGGCGAATGCGTGGACGGCAAGTGTCACTGCCGCAAACAGCATCGAGGCGGCAAGCCAGACGCTGAGGTAGCCGGCAACCAGCACCAGCGGATGGACGACTGGCTCCCCCTTGATCCGCGCCGTATCGGCGATCTCGCAATAGGTGCGGATCATTGGCGCCGCGGATGGCAGCATCGCGCCGATCGCCATGAGAAACCACATGAGGATGAGCGCCAGGGTACGCGGGCCGATGCTAGCGTCCAGCGGCGCAGGTGAAAGGCAGAGTACGAAGAACCGTTCGAGCACGGCCGGTAACGGCAGTTGCGGCAAGTTACGCAACAAAGTGTCGCCTGGCGCGCCGATCTGGGCCTCGGCGCCGCGAATCGCCATCGCGGCAAGCAGCAGCCAGGCCAGTGCGATGCTTGCACCGACGACGACGTTGACCGTCCAGCGCGGCTTGCGCGCGACGTTTGCCGTGGCGCGGCCGGCGCGGTCGAGGTGGCTGAAATCGTCCTGTTGGCCGGTCATGACACTCGAATGGGCCGAATCGCCGCGTTGATCAAGCCGCATGATCTGCCCTATATGCGTCTCTCGACTGGGCAGGCCTGATGGCCGCCTCGCACAGCAAGCCGGAAGCCGATCTTGGAGCATCAGGAAACAGCGCGGATACTGATCGCAGGCACCGGGCCGGCGGGATTGATCGCCGCGCTTGCCTTCGCCGATGCCGGCTTTCCGGTGACGATTGCCGGGCCTGAGGTTTCGGCTCCCGACGGTCGCACCACGGCGCTCATGACGCCTGCCCTGAAAGTGCTCGAACGGCTGGGCGTGCTCGAGGACATCGAGCCCAAGGCCGCCCCCTTGAAGGTGATGCGTATTGTCGATGCGACCGGCAGGCTGATCCGCAGTCCCGTCGTCATTTTCCGCGCCAGCGAGATCGACGAGGAACGGTTCGGCCTGAACCTGCCCAACGGCGTCCTTGGACCCGCGCTTGCCGGCAAGGTGGCCGCGCATTCCGGGATCGAATGGCGCAGATCGATGGTGAAGGCCTGGCATCTCGGCGCCGCCAAAGCTCATGCCGCGCTGGTCGACGGCAGCGAGATCGATGCGTCGCTTGCGGTCGCTGCCGATGGCCGCCCGTCGCCGGCCCGCGAGGCCGCGGGCATCTCGACGGCGGCGCGCGCCTACCCTCAGGCGGCGCTCGTCCTCAATTTCGGCCACAGCCGCGAACAT
>NZ_RZSJ01000650.1:0-3297 GCF_003998025.1 Mesorhizobium sp. M8A.F.Ca.ET.021.01.1.1 | reverse complement strand
GTAGGGCACCTCGCCCGCCAGCGGCGCCCGCGCCAGCGAATAGACCAGATAGGCGATGGGATAGACAACCCACCAGGAGACGTCGCTCCATCGCGTTCTGCCGTCGGCGCCTGATATCAGCCACCACAGCACGAACAGCACCGGCGTCACATAGTGCAGCAGGACGTCGCAGAGCAGGAACAGGCCCTGCGGCTGCCAGAGCCGCGCCAGTACCGTGGCATAGACGATGAAGACCAGGGTGATCGAGACCGCGACGCACGCGCGCATCCGGGGGCCGGCAAAGGCAGGCAGCCAGGCATAGCCGCTGGATGACAACAGCGAGATGTGGACCAGCACGGCGCCAATGTTGGTCAGGATGGTGAAGAAGCTGAAATAGAACACGATCGAGCCGAGCAGGCCGCGGCCCGCTTCCATCGATGCCGGAATGGTGATCGAGAACTGCAGGACGAGCGCGATCAGGCCAACAACCAATCCCGCGATCTGCAGGAACCGGCCCATGGCTGGCTCAAGCGGTGGCTGCGCAGGTCGGATTGCCCGCCTGCCAGCGCGCGATATCAGAACTGATGCGGCCGCCGAGCGGGTCGTTCATCAACGGTCCGAAGACGTCGACACGGCTTGAATTCCCCTGCGCCTGCACGACCAGCAACGGTTTGCCGCCATAGTGCTTGGCCGGCACCAGAAGGAAGCGCGGCGTGCCGCTGAACGAGTTCAGCTCATTGGCCATCTGATACTGCTTGAAGGCCGGATCCTTGCTGGCGATCCAGCATTTGTGGGCTGCTATCGCGACCTGTTCCATGGCCAGCAGCGCAGCACTCTTGCCCGAGGGCACAGGCGTGCTCTTCGGGGTCGATTGGCACGATGCCAGGGCAAAGCCTGCCGCGGCGACGAAGGCGACCGTCTTGCTCTTGATCAAGCGGCACCCATCTCGAGTTCGGACAGGAAGATCTTCAGGCCGTCTGTCATCTCGCCCCATACCCTGGACAATGCGGGATGCTGCGAGGCGATCTGCTCATAGGCATCGAATTTGGGATAGGCGTCGAGCAGGTCGTGGCGACCTGTCATGGCGCGGAAATTGTTGAAGATGAACCGCGTCGGCGTCAGCCAGGCATCGGCAAAGCTGATGTCGCTGCCGAGCGCGAAGGGGCCTTGCGCCATCCGCGCCTGGATGGCCGCCAGCCCATGGTGGAGACGGGCGAATTGGGCTTCGATCTCGGCATTGTTGCGCTTCGGCATGAAATGCAGCTCGAAAAGCTTCATTGTCGGCGTCAACACGTCGAGGTCGGTGATGCGGGCGAACATGCGCACCAGCGCGCGGTCCTTGGAATCGGGCGGCAACAGCGCCGGTTCCGGAAACCGCTCCTCGAGATATTCGGCGATGACCACCGATTCGACGATGGTTTCGCCCGAGCCGGTGATCAGCACCGGAATGCGGTTCATCGGCGAGATGGCCCGAAACTCTTCGGGGATCGGAAAACCCGGCGGCGGCGCGATGATCTTGAGCGGCACGTCCTTGATATAGGCCAGTGCGCGCACGATCGACGAGTAGGGCGACAACGGCCGCGAATAGAGTTTCATGACCGTCTCTCCCTCACCCTATGATTTTGAATTGCCGCAATTCTTAAGGTTGCGGTTGCAAACTTCAAGCGGCAATGCCCAAGGCGCCTTCGAACAACGCCCTGCCGTCACTGCCGCCATGCGCTGCTTCGATCAGGTTCTCGGGGTGCGGCATCAGGCCGAGCACATTGCCTTGTTCGTTGATGATACCGGCAATGTCGTTGATCGAGCCGTTCGGGTTGGTGCCTTCGGCATAGCGGAACACCACCTGGCCTTCGCCTTCGAGGCGGGCAAGCGTCTCGGCGTCGGCGAAGTAATTGCCGTCATGATGGGCCACCGGCGAGCGGATGATCTGGCCCGGCTGATAGCGGCGGGTGAACATGGTGTTGGCGTTGGCGATCTCGAGCTTGACCTGCCGGCAGACGAATTTCAGCGAGGTGTTGCGCATCAGCGCACCCGGCAGCAATCCCGCCTCGACCAGAATCTGGAACCCGTTGCAGACACCGATAACCATCACGCCCTTGGCCGCCTTCTCGGCCACTGCCCGCATCACCGGCATGCGCGCCGCGATCGCGCCGCAACGCAGATAGTCGCCGAAGGAAAAGCCGCCGGGAATGGCGATCAGATCGACATCGGGGATTTCGGTATCGGTCTGCCAGACGGTTGCCGGCGCCTGTCCGGAAATCTTGGTCAGCGCCGCGATCATGTCGCGGTCGCGATTGAGGCCAGGCAGGAGGACGACGGCTGTTTTCATTTTGGTTCGTAAGGCCTCTGTGCTTCGGCAAGATCGCGCAGGTCGAGACGGCGTTCTATGCGTTCAAGTCGATCATCCTGGCGGGCGAGAATGCCATAGATGTTGTGGATGTCACTTTGCGTTGCCACCATGTGACCTCGCATTACATTCAATTCCCGTTTCGTTTCGGAAACATCCTGACGAAGCTCACCAATTTCGTGATGCACGCGCTTCAGCAACTCGTACATCAACTCATTCGTGACTTCCGGCATAGTGCCTCCGACACAACCTCAGGTAAGTGTCACACTATAATTCTCGATCACCGTATTCGCCAGCAGCTTGTCGCACATGGCCTTCAAATCGGCTTCAGCCTTGGCCCTGTCGCTTTCCGCCAGTTCGACGTCGAACACCTTGCCTTGCCGCACCGCGCCGACGCCATCGAATCCCAGCCCCGACAGCGCGTGTTCGATTGCCTTGCCTTGCGGGTCCAGAACGCCATTCTTGAGGGTGACGGTAATGCGGGCCTTGATCACGCTGGACATGCTCCTGTTCTGAATGTCGGGTTGCAAGCCGCAATCAGTGCGGCTTGCCTTTGAGGCCGTCGGTCGAGGCGACCAGCACCGGGCCGGTAGGACGCGGCGGCTCGTTCTCGTTCATGATGCCGAGGCGGCGGGCGACTTCCTGATAGGCCTCGACGAGGCCGCCCATGTCACGGCGGAAACGGTCCTTGTCGAGCTTGTCCTGCGTCGCCACGTCCCACAAGCGGCAGGAGTCCGGCGAAATCTCGTCGGCCACGACGATGCGCATCATGTCGCCCTCGAACAGGCGGCCGCACTCGATCTTGAAGTCGACGAGCTGGATGCCGACGCCCATGAACAGGCCGGAGAGGAAATCGTTGACCCGGATGGCAAGCGCCATGACGTCGTCGATCTCTTGCGGGCTTGCCCAGCCGAACGCCGTGATGTGCTCTTCCGAAACCATCGGATCGTCGAGCGCGTCGGCCTTGTAGT
>NZ_RZSJ01000064.1:0-17274 GCF_003998025.1 Mesorhizobium sp. M8A.F.Ca.ET.021.01.1.1 | reverse complement strand
TGGGGAAGGCCTGTGCCATGAGCACGGTCGATGCACCATGACCGCATCCAACATCCGCGACGTCCACGCCGCGTTCGAGCTTCTCGACGACGCCCTCCAAGGCCGGCAGCCAGGAGTCGATCAGATTGGCATTGTAGCCTGGACGGAAGAACCGTTCCGTACCGCGAAACAGACACGCGCTATGATCGTGCCACCCGACGCCCTTGCCGGACTGGAATGCCTGCCTCACCTTTTCTTCATCGAGCCACAGCGCGGACAGGAACTCGAATGCGCCTGCCATGAAGGCCGGGCTGTCTTCATCAGCGAACACCAGCTCTTGCTCGGCGTTGAGATAGAATTTGTCGCTCGCTTCATCGTAGTCGACGTAACCCGCCGCCGCCTGCCCGGAAAGCCATTCCCTTACGAGGCGTTCCTGGGTGCCGGTGCGTGTCGAAAGTTCGGCGGCCGTCATCTTGCCGCCTTCGCGCAATGCCTTAAACAGGCCGAGTCTGTCCCCCAGCAGGACTCCCGCGCCCGTTGCGATCGCACCGAGATCGCCGACCATTTTCCCCAAGAATGCGTCCAACTTTTCCTGATTCGCTTCAGACATCTGAATCTCCCTTTGGGTTCAATCTCTCCAGGCGACGGAGCCGTGCTCGTCATGAGGCGCCTTGAGCATCAGATGCTCGAAGACATGCAGATATCCCCGGCGGCTCATCCGCGCTGCCGATCCTGCACCAGACCATATCGGTGACGAGCGGCGCGGTGGTCGGGAATGACAGCCACCTCCATGCCGTTGAAAAGCAGGAAATCCGTCACTTTGCCCTCGTCGGTAACCGGCGGAGCCGGAGTGGTCGTCACCAGGGCAAGCCCTGTTGCAGCAGGTATCCTTGGGCAGCCTGTCAGAACATCGATGACTCCGGTTGTGGTGCCGGGGCGGGCGATCAGGGGCCAAGTGATTGTTCCGCGGCGGCTGTATGTTGTGGTAAGGTGATCATGCGAACTCTTGTTGGTCGGTCACGTGTTTTGCGGATGACCCGCATGTACTGTGCCAAATGAGAAAACCATTCAAACGCAATCCAGTAGATCTGACTGTATCCGACATTGTCGGAATTTGGACATCGCCGAACGCGAAGCGCTCGGGGCTTGTGACGATACTTGAGCGTGCTGCTTCGGAGGAGGGATGCGCCTCGAACCGGCCGCGAGGCCTTTTTCTGGCAACGGATATTCCGGCCGGGTTAGGCCGCGAGGAAAGCGACGGTGAATAAGAGGTAGAGGACCAACCGTTTTGAGCGGGTAGTTGCCGTGTTGCGCCCCCAGGCAAAGGCCAGCACCACGGAGCAGTATTTCTGGTGGCGATACTACATCGCCTTTAAGTGCCGGTTACCCGTTTTTACCCAGTTGGCCTGGTGCATTCAGAGCGAGGTCGTTGGAAACCGCTTATTGTGGCTATGAGCAAACTCGGGATGGAGGAGTGGACCCAAAAATTGGCAAAATGCCCCAGGGAGGATTACATGGGTCGCTCATTCCCCGTACTCGTTACAGGTGCGCGTCGCTACGCAAACAGCTTGCTTTTGACTTGGCGTTTCTTGCCGTTTCGGCATCGCTCACTAATTCGGCCGCTGCCGACACCGTGAACTGGCGTCAATTCGAAGGGACCAGCATAACTTGGGCCTACGACATCCACCCCTATGCGGATGCTCTCGCTGCGCAACTTTCCGGAGTTCGAGAAGCTGACCCGGCATCAAGGTCACGCCGGAACTCTACCCAGACGATTCTTACTGGAACAAGATGACGATCCAACTGACGACGAAGTCGCCAGCATGGGATGTGTTCGGCACTGGCATTCAGCCCGCGTAGGACCTCGCTCCGAGTGGCGCCTGCTGGACAAATACCTGAGTGATCCGAAGCTTACCGATGCTGGATACGACTACATTCGGACATGATCAAGAAGTGCGCGGCTCCTTCCTTCGCCAATGATAACTGGAACCAGGTCGTGGACGGCATCTCGTCCGGCCGCACCGCGATGACGATCGACTCAAAAATGTTCGGCTTCTGGAACGATGTTGCGGGGAAGCCGGCATCCGGCAAGATCGCCTTCGCTCCGCCGCTGCACGCACCGAGCGCCACGAGCTTGGATTCTGACATCTGGATCTGGGCTCTCGCCATGAACGCGGCTTCCGAAAAGAAGGGCACGGCCTGGCTGTTCATCCCGTGGGCCACCTCCAAGCAGGTGGCGCTCAAGGGTGCCCTTGCTGGCCAGCTCGTCAATCCGCCGCGCACGTCGACCTGGCAGGACGATACCTAGACTAAGTACGCTTCGCAGCCCGAGTTCAACAACTTCGTTGACAGCTTCAAAAAGATACAGGATCAAGCCGCGCTGGCTTTCACACCGCGTGTCGGCTTCGGCGAAGCCATGAACGCATGGGCCGTGGCGATGCAGAAGATGGCAAACGGCGATGACGTCGAGACGACGTTGAGGGCGCTTGCCGAAGAAATCCGCACTGGCCTCTGATCAAAAGGAACAGGGCAGTACTATTGCACTGCCCTGTTCCCGCCAACGGCGGAGATCACGCCGTGTCACCCCAAGCACTTAAACCCAGCGCTGCTTCGCCCGGCCGCGCCGACGATTTTTCTTGGCCGCCAAGGCGGCAGCCTGCGGCCGGGGCCACAACCGAAACGACCACGGCGATCAGTCCGTAAGCTGCCCGGGGCAGCGGAAGGGCGGAAAGCGCCTTCAGGTGGCCGCACAAGTAGGGTCTCGAGACGGACTCAGCGCGGCAGCACGCTCGATCCCATCAGCGCCTCATCGATGGCGCGCGCCGCCTGGCGGCCCTCGCGGATCGCCCAGACGACCAGCGACTGGCCGCGCCGCACGTCGCCCGCCGCATAGAGCTTTTCGACGCTGGTCCTGTAGTCCCGGTCATTGGCCTCGACATTCTTCGAGCGGCGGCTGTCAATGGCGATCTTCATCTGGCCGGCCAGTTCCGACACCGGCCCGCGAGCGGCTGGCCCGGCAAAGCCGATGGCGATGAACGCGAGATCGGCACGAATGACGAATTCGCTGCCGGCGATCGGCTTGCGCTTTTCGTCGACCTCGCAGCATTTGACCCCGGTCAGCTGGCCGTCTTCGCCGATGAACTCGAGCGTCGCCACCTGAAACTCGCGCTCGGCGCCTTCGGCCTGCGAGGACGAGGTGCGCATCTTGGTCGCCCAGTAGGGCCAGACCGAAAGCTTGTCTTCCTTTTCCGGCGGCTGCGGACGGATGTCGAGCTGGGTGACGCGGACCGCGCCCTGGCGGAAGGCGGTGCCGACGCAGTCGGACGCGGTATCGCCGCCGCCGACGACGACCACATGCTGGCCGCCGGCGAGGATCGGATGCGACGGCCACGCCACCGACTGGATCGGTTCGCCGCCGACACGCCTGTTCTGCTGCACCAGATAGGGCATCGCGTCATGCACGCCGCCGAGATCGTCGCCGGGAATGCCGGCCGCGCGCGGCGTTTCGGAACCGCCGCAATAAAGCACCGCGTCATGTTCGGCGAGCAGCTCGGCAACCGGCTTGTCGACGCCGACATTGACGCCGCAATGGAAGGTGACGCCCTCGCCCTGCATCTGCTCGATGCGCCGGTCGATATAGTGCTTCTCGATCTTGAAGTCGGGAATGCCGTAACGCATCAGCCCGCCGGGCCGGCTCTCGCGCTCATAGACATGGACGTCGTGGCCGGCGCGGCCGAGCTGCTGGGCAGCCGACATGCCGGCCGGGCCGGAGCCGATGACGGCGACGCGCTTGCCGGTCTTCTTCTCCGGCGGATAGGGCCTGATATGGCCGGTCTCGTAAGCCTTGTCGGCGATCGCCTGCTCGACCGTCTTGATGGCGACGGGAATGTCCTCGAGGTTCAGCGTGCAGGCTTCCTCGCAAGGTGCGGGGCAGATGCGGCCGGTGAATTCCGGGAAATTGTTGGTCGAATGCAGGTTGCGGATCGCATTGTCCCAGTCGCCATTGTAGACGAGGTCGTTCCAGTCCGGGATCTGGTTGTGGATGGGACAGCCCGTTGGCCCGTGGCAGAACGGAATGCCGCAATCCATGCAGCGCGCGGCCTGTTTCTCGACCTCCTTGTCCGACATCGGCAGCGTGAATTCACGGAAATGCCGGATGCGGTCGGAGGCCGGCTGGTACTTGTGCACCTGCCGGTCGATTTCGAGAAAGCCTGTTACCTTGCCCATAGTCCAGCTCCTGCTGTCCAGATGGCGCGCCTGGCGACGCCCTGCAGCTGGATCAGATGGGGCATCCCGTCCACACATGGGCCGCACCAAGTTGCCCAAAATTCGACTATGTACACTTGCCGGGCTCAAAGCTCGTGAGGGGCTCGCCATGCAGCCAGTTCTCGACTCTAATCGAAGGAGCCGGGGACTCCATCTGCAATACCACGTTGCGGTCCAAAGCTATTTCCAAAGGTTTCTGCACGAGCTGGTTTCCTCTCAGAGACGGCACACGGGTTCAGGGAGGAGCGCATCGCTCGTCTTGCCCCATTAAGTGCAGTCACAGTCACTCAGTCTCAAAAGCCATGCCAACGCGCTCAGCGCGCAGTTAGCGCCCATTGCTTCGAAAAACCTCGTCAGTGCCCAGATGTTGGTTGTAATGAACCTGACATTTGTCTGACGCTGTCAGCTTTTGGACACGCGATCACGCGCTTCGTGCCGCCAGGCCAGGCCGAGCCCTGTGTTGCCAGCGGTCGCTTCGATGATTGTACCGCCCGGCGCGAGCTGGCCACGCTGTTCGGCATTAACGATCATCGACAACGCAATGCGATCCTTGATCGATCCGCCGGGATTTTGGCTTTCGAGCTTGACGAAGAGAATTCCTGACTCCGACGTTGTACCGCTGACCAGCCGTGTTGGAGCTGAAATCAGAGGAGTTCGCCTTGGTGGAGACCTTTCGGACGCAGCGATAGCAGCCATCAACCAGCTTCTTCTAAAACACAAGGTGATCTTCTTCCGCGGCCAGGAGCATCTCGACGATGCGGAGCAGGAATTGTTCGCGCGGCGTCTGGGTAACCTTGTACCTCATCCCACGCAGGGGCCGGCAGCCGGCACGGCCTCAATCCTCAATCTCGATTCCGGCCGTGGCGGTGGCAGGGCAGACCAGTGGCATACCGATGTGACTTTCGTCGATGCCTATCCGAAATTCTCGGTCCTACGTGGCGTCGTCATTCCGGCGGCGGGGGGCGACACGATCTGGTCCAACACGCACGCCGCGTACGAGAATCTGCCGGCGCCGCTCAAAATATTGGCGGACAATCTGTGGGCTATTCATAGCAATGCCTACGACTACGCAGCCGTGCGCCCGCGCGCCACAGCCGAAGAGAAGAAGCACTTCGAGGAAGTTTTCACATCGACGATCTACGAGACCGAGCATCCGGTCGTGCGCGTCCATCCGGAAACCGGGGAGAAGTCGCTGCTGCTCGGCAATTTCGTGCAGCGCCTCGTCGGCCTTTCCAAGAGCGATTCCGCCAAACTCTACGAGGTGTTCCAGTCCTACGTCACTGCCCCGGAAAATACCGTGCGGTGGCGCTGGCAAGTAGGCGACGTCGCTATCTGGGACAACCGTGCTAACCAGCATTATGCGGTCAACGACTATGGCGACCAGCACCGGGTTGTGCGTCGCGCTACGGTTGACGGTGACGTTCCGATCGGCGTCGACGGTCGCCGCAGTATAACCCATGTCAAGGCAGCCAAGCCGGCGGCGAAGGCAGCCTGACCGTCTGAACAGGGTAAAGATGAAAACTTCGTATCGCCGCGGCCATATCGCGCTGCTTAACCGCCCCACAAAGCCTTATGATTTCCGAGAAGCAAGGCGAGTTGCGGGCTCGAGGCTTGGCCCGAAATCGAGGTCCTGCAGCGTGGCGCATGGCTCGAGTCGCTGCTCGTGGCCCCGCTGCAGCGGTACAGGTCCCCCACCGCCCCACCATCTCGCCCGCCCTGCACCTCGGATAGCGATCATTCACCGTTTGTTCATTATGATAGCGCACGATCATAACTGGACATGCTGGTAGCTCGTACATGCCTGAAGGCCCTGCGCGCCGACCCAGCGCCGGGGCCTTTTTACTTCCGCAAAATCGATTCCAGCAACGCGGGCACTTCGCAGGATGTCGGAATCCCGCGCTTGCGATGATACGCCGTACAGCGAATTGCGCGAGTCAAACGAATTTGGGTTTCTCAAATATAGAATCGTCGATACCGATCCTGATGGATCGAGCCTCGACGACGAAGTCAACCATCTTCAAACGGAATTATTCAACATTGCCGAGAGCTCCCGGTGTGCCGTCGAAGCCGACATTGGGGAGGTCAGCGGTCACCAACGATCATGGTGATCGCCAGCATCTTTCGTATTCACATAACCGTCGGCCTTGTACTTTCCCGAGGCCATGACATGAGTGGGTCTTCCAAGCACCGATTTGGCCCGGTAGGATTTGCAGGGGGCGCGGACAAGCGGATGAACAAACGGAATGATGCCGGAAAACTGCGCGCGCCTGCTGGGATTTAGCCGACCGTCGATAGGAACATAGCCCTGGTCGACGGCTTTCTGAAGGGCAAGAGTTTCGCCGACCTGGCTCAGGAACATGGCTTGTCGACAACGAGGGTGCGCCAAATCATCGAGAAGGCCGATCGGCTCGTGGGCGGCGCATTCAGACCAAGACTGAAACGTCCAACGCCTCGCCTCGGTCCGATTTCATGGTCGACTATCCCTATGTGTGCAAATGGCCGAGAAGCACCGGCTGGGTAGCGTCACGCCGCATCATTCTTTGCGGAGCTGGAGCGCGCGGGATCGCTGGAGCGGCTGGTGAAAGCGGTTGCCGGGGCGCACAACACGTGAGCTGGCGCCTCGTGTGGCAAAAGGAGAGGGCGAGAGCCCATGGCCTGCAATGAAGCGATCAAGCATTGCGATCGTGGAACCAAGCTAGTCGACCATCCGGACCGCGGCCTTCAATGCCAGCTCGCCTTGGAATCGGCCTTCCAGGAATTGGCTGAGCGCGCAGCGGAATCCGGCTGGACCGAGGAGATAGCCACGCGCTCCTCGAACTCGCCGGCGCGCGCCTCAGGAGCGACTCCGCCAATGACAGACTGAGAGGACGATTAATCGTGCCAGGGCAACGAGAGAGCGGCAGGTTCAAGAAGCTTCGCCTGAACCGATAGGAACGTCGCTGCGCCAATAAAATTGGCGGTGAAGGCTGACCGCGGCCGAGTCGGGCAAGCGAGCGAAGTGCTGAAATAAGGGCGTGAGAATCCAAGACATCGTTTGTAGAGAGCATCGAGCTTCGCGAGATTGTGGTACAGGATCGACCGCAGGTGTTCTCGCAGCGCTCGCAGAACCCGGGATTCTTCCGCGGCACCCGCCAAGGCGAAGAACGGTCAGAGTTGCACGATAACGTTTAAAAGCGAGCCTTCCTCCGAAAGTCTGCGCGCGCAGTTCCACGGTCCGATGCGCTTTCATAGCTATTCCAATCGCCGCGCCCATCCTCTCCCGGATCAGGTCCAGCGGGTCTGCAGTGCATGCGCCCCCAAAGTGGACGCCATTGGGCCGGGTGAACCGGGCTCGATTGCGCGCCGAAGGCCCGTTCCAGGCCCGGAAATCCGGGTCCGTCAGGGCGAGCGCGTGCGGGTCGAGGTAGAGAACGGCCTTGCCGAGAAAACGACCGTGCACTGGCATCGCGTGCGTGTGCCACATGCCATGGATGGCGTGCCTCACCTCACGCAGAAGCCCGCGAAAAGGCAACGGAAGATCTAGCATTTATGGGGGAAATGTTTTTTCGGAGTGCTTGACCCGCAGGAAGGGCAGGGCATGACTGCCTATCGCCCGACCCGGCCGGCCGCACTCATGACCGGCTGGGCTCGGTTAATCCTGCATGCCGCGCCCATGAGGTTGCGCTCTGTCGGGAGTGCGTCGAGCACAACGACGAGATGTAGTTCACGATCTTTGAAACGCGTGTCAACCATCCAAAGTGTGGATGCCTTTCATCGAAACAAACGATTTCATCAATGTTCTGGAATCCTGCATGGGCAGAACAGAAACCGCCCGAAAGGAGATTTTTCATGCGCTCTACCGGGCAGTGGAGTGCTGGGAAAGGGAGTTGCAACTGACCGGGTCCGACTTCTTCCGAGTCTATGGACAGACTGGGAGACGCGCACGGTGTAGCGGCTCACATCGTCATACTGCACCTACGCCACACACCGGCCGGACCTGATCCGGCTTTATGAGCATTGGGCTTTGTCAGTTGCCCAAGCGTGATGGCTTTCGCGACGCGGCGCGCCTCAGGAACTGAGCCGCGTCCAGGTCGAAACGCGGGAAAGAAAGACAGGAAACAGAATGGCCGATCAATTCGCAACGGACGTCATTGCCCTGATCAAGAAACGCGCCGAGTCGGAGAGCGGTGAGGGAATGCCTGCGTCATTCGTCGGCGAGATAACAATCGCCACGGAACTGGACGCGCTCGGGTTTGATTCGCTGGGTTTGGCGGACGTCCTCTGGGATGTGGAGCAGGCCTACGGCATCAAGATCGACATGAACACGGCCGATGCCTGGTCCAATCTCAAGAATGTCGGCGACGTCGTGGAAGCCGTCCGCGGCTTGCTTGCGAAGGAGGCTTGAATGGACAGGCGCGTCGTTATCACCGGAGTGGGCGGCCTGTGCGGACTGGGCACCGACGCCGCCTCTATGTGGAAAGAGATGCGCGAAGGCCGCTCCGCCATCGGCCCGATCGCCAATTCCGAGCTTCATGACCTGGAGGGCATGACCGGCGCTGAGATCAAGGCGCTGCCCCAGCACGACATCAATCGCAAGCAGTTCGTCTCCATGGCCCGCTTCAGCTTGCTCGCCGTGCTTGCAGCGCGCGAAGCCATGCGGCAGGCCGGACTTTCCTGCGACGAGGGGAATGCCCATCGCTTCGGCGCGACAGTGGGCGTCGGCGGCTTGGGCTGGGATGTGATGGAGGAAACTTACCGGGCCCTCCTTTTGGACGGCGCGAGGCGAGTTGGCATCCTCGCTGTACCCAAAACGATGCCAAGCGCCGCCGCCGGCCAGGTGAGCTTGAGCCTCGGCTTGCGCGGGCCGGTCTTCGGGGTGACCTCCGCATGTGCCTCGGCCAACCATGCGATCGCCTCGGCGGTGGACCAGATCAAGCTGGGCCGGGCCGACGTAATGGTTTCCGGAGGCAGCGACGCACCCTTCGCATGGGGCGTGCTGAAAGCATGGGAAGCAATGCGCGTGCTTTCACCCGATACCTGCCGGCCCTTCTCCGCCGATAGGAAGGGCCTGGTGCTGGGCGAGGGTGCGGGCATGGCCGTGCTGGAAAGCTACGAGCATGCCACGAGGCGTGGTGCCACAATTCTTGCCGAGATCGCCGGCGTCGGCCTTTCCGCCGATGCCTTCCACATTGCCGCGCCATCTGTCGAGGGGCCAGCGTCGGCGATGCGCGCCTGCCTTGCCGATGCCGGGCTGAATGCCGAGGACGTCGACTACCTCAACGCGCACGGCACCGGTACCAAAAGCAATGATCAGACTGAAACGGCGGCGATCAAGCGTGTGTTTGGAAACCACGCTTATTTGATGTCCATCTCTTCCACCAAGTCCACGCACGCGCATTGCCTCGGCGCAGCGAGCGCGCTTGAAATGATCGCCTGCGTGATGGCAATCCAAGAGGACGTCGTGCCGCCGACCGCCAACTATCGCGAGCCAGATCCCGCTTGCGACCTCGACATCACACCCAATGTGCCGCGCGAGCGCAAGGTGCGCGTCGCCATGAGCAACGCCTTCGCCATGGGCGGTACGAACGCAGTTCTGGCATTCAGGCAGGTGTAGAAGCCATGCAAGACGCCTCATTTGAGGTCACCTGTCGTATCTAGCTGCTTGAGGGGCGGGGCATTGTGATACAGGGAGAGCTGTGGGGTCCCTCCTTCTCGGCCTCGACGATGTGGAAGGAGCCTGTGCGGCGAAACGGGCTAGACGCCCCCAGGCCCAGAACTTGGGCGAAACCAACTCCCACCAAAGGACAGCCGGTTTAGTAGCCGAACAATGAAACCTCGCTCGACGAGCCGCCGTCTCTACTGTCTCCGGCCTCACGCGGTTGAAGCGAACAGCGCAGCAGCTACTGTTCCGCACAACTCGGATGGCAATTGGGACAAGTCCGCACATGTCGTCACGTACGCTGAACGCCGCAGGTACAGCCAAACTGGGGCGGGGCGTTTCTGCCGTTTTGATAGAATTCTATCAAACTGACAATTTTCCTTGCATAAATGCAAGGAGAGCTCGGTTGACTCCCCTCCTTTCTTGTCAAGGATGAGTTTGCAGGCTGCGGTGCGGCAGAAGCCGGACAGAACAGCGACCGGTCGAGTAAAGGCCTGCGCAAACCGCATATTGCGAGCGCCCGCGCGGAGGAAGACGCTCGTCCTGGTGAAAGGCAACGATGCTCAGGCGCCATTGCCATTTGCCGAGGGCGTCCGCGCGCCGAAAATTTCGAAGCAACAAAGGTGAGATCGAGAATGATGATGACGAAATACAACACAGCTCACCGTCCAGTGCAGTTCTACCGGCGGGTGGCGGAGTGGGATGGGCTGCCAAATGGAACGTAAAAAGATCAGCAAGGAGATGCTTGGCGATAGTCAGGCGCTGCGCAAGCTGCGTGAGCACCTTGTCAAGGTGGCCAAGGCGAAGACTACGGTCCTGTTGCGAGGTGAATCCGGAACCGGTAAGGAGCTGGTTGCCAAAGCCATTCACGAGCTCTCGCCTCGCGCCAAGCAGCCCTTCATCAAGGTCAATTGCGCGGCGCTCACCGAGACGCTTCTGGAATCTGACTTGTTCGGTCATGAGAAGGGTGCCTTCACCGACGCGAGCAGTTTGCGCAAGGGGCGCTTTGAGGCTGCCGACAAAGGCACATTGTTTCTGGACGAGATTGGCGAAATATCAGGTTCGTTCCAGGCTAAGCTGCTGCGTGTCCTGCAGGAGCAGGAGTTTGAGCGCGTCGGCAGCAACCACACCATTAAAGTTGATGTTCGCGTGATTGCCGCAACGAACAGGGACTTGGAAACGGCAGTTCAACGCAAGGAGTTCCGGCAAGACCTCTATTATCGCATCAACGTCGTCACTTTACGCGTGCCGGCATTGCGCGAAAGGCGAGGTGATATTCCGCTCTTGGCCGCTCAGTTTCTCAAGAATTTCAATACTGAGAATGATCACACGCTGACCTTCGCTCCCGAAGCGATTGAGGTGCTAATGAACTGCGAATTTCCAGGCAACATCCGAGAGCTCGAAAACTGCGTTCAACGGACGGCAGTTCTGGCGACGGGTCCATCAATCCTCAGAACTGACTTTGCCTGTTACGCGGATCAGTGCTTGGCCGCGGCGCTGTGGAAGAACGGACCGCCGACGTCAGAGAAGTCGACTACGATCCAGCCTTCCGCCGCCTGTGCCGCCCCGCCCGTCGGCGACGGGCAAGCGCCGATAGGCCCTGCCACGAGTCGTGGTAGGGTGCCCGATGCCGATACGGTCATTGCTGCCATGGAAAAGTGTGGCTGGGTGCAGGCAAAGGCGGCGCGCCTGCTCGGTTTGACCCCGCGCCAGATCGGCTACGTGCTGAGAAAACGCGGTATCGAGATCAAGCGTCTCTGAAACAACCCGCCGAGCAAGAGCTGGAGCAGGTCAAGCATTGGTGCTCTGGCGAGCCCATCGGCCAGGCTTACGAAGTGGGTGTGAACAGCGCTGCCAAGATTCCGGCCGTGTGCTTTCTACCACGTAGTCATACTGGGGCTCTGCGACTGACAAACTAAAAAGGAGTAATCCTATGGCTAGTAACTTCGCTCTACACCGCAAGGCAAATCAATTCGACGTGCCTGGATCCAGAAATAATCGATGTATTATTGGTGACACGCCAGCATGCGTAGAGGCGACGCGCAGATCTCCGCTGGCGGGACCTGGTCGATACATTAGCTGATGGCTTACCGCTCGATATCACGCAATCTGAGATGGGCATGAAAGTGAGTTCGACCGCTGGACAGTTGCCGACCTCGTCAGGTATTGGCCCCTGCGACCGGTTGATCTGCGATATCCAAATTCGCGGAAGTTGGTCGAGACGAAACTGTCGCCCCGGCTCGTGACCGACCGCGCGCCCGGCAAGACCGAGTTACAAAGTTGCCGAGGCAGTTTGATGTGCGTTCCTGCATCACTGTACGGGACACGACCTGACGGGAGACTATGATGCGTAGCCAAAAAGAAAAGATGCTCGCAGGCGAGTTTTACAATGCGGCGGATCCGGAGATCCAAGCTGACCTGTTGGCCACCGGGGCTTGGCTCAAGCGGTACAATGATACGCTGGGGCAGACCACGGGGCATTGGCATGAGCTTTTGTCCGAGCGGCTGGGAGAGGTTGGGCGCGGAACGGTCATCCGTCCGCCCTTTTTTTGCGACTACGGATTCAATATCCGCATTGGAGCCAATGCCTACATCAACTTCAACTGCGTTATTCTTGACGTGGTAGAGGTCAAAATCGGGCAAGGAACGGCAATTGGGCCTGCTGTGCAGATTTATACCGCCGATCATCCACATGATGCCGAGCAGCGGCAGGCCGGCCTGCAGGTCGGGCGTCCTGTTCACATTGGCAGCCGTGTCTGGATCGGCGGTGGAGCAATCATTCTGCCTGGCGTCACGATTGGTGATAATGCAGTGGTAGGCGCTGGCTGCGTGGTCACACGAGATGTTCCCGCCGGGGCAAAGGTAGTGGGAATTCCTGCTCGCGTGGCCGACCCACATAAACAGGCATAATCAACCTCGTTGACCCTGGAGGTGCATGCGAACTGTCGAAACTGTGCCGAATTTTTGTCGAAGCCATTGAGCGCTGCATATGTTGTCGCGACTCGGGCGCTTCAGTTCTTTTGCCACGGGGGTCACAAGATCATGTGCGTAATGCCGCCGCAACGTGCTCACGTCCCGCAGCAGCGGACCCTTTCACATCGCCCAACGAATTCAGAGCCTACGTTGTGCTGCCACTAGCATTACTACTCACGAATGTATTCCCAACTGAGTTTTCGCCCTTGGAGGCAAGCAGCGACTCACCAGCAATCGCCGGCCATTAATCCTGGCTAGCATCGACCCCGACGAGGCGAGCCGCGGCGTTGCGGATCGGCATGTCGATGACCGTGATTGCGCCTTCGGCAAGGAAACGACGTTCGTTTCTGGTCAGCGTAGCCGAATCGATCACCGCAAAATGTGGGCCAGTGGAGCGCTTCATCAGCTGTCTGGCATATGTGCGCAGCATCTGATCGTTGAAGCGGCAGCCCACGAAGAAAAAACCCCGGTTGACGCGCCGTTGCTTCACCGCGTCCGGGATCGGCGTCTGGATATCAATTTCGGTTAGGACTTCGACGTAATCGGAATCAGCCACGAGGAAGTTTGCCGCCGGCCTGACGCTGCCGTGCGGCGCATAGAGCACCGTCCTAGCCACTTGTTCGGCCTCGAGTTCTGTTCCTGACAAATCGTAAGTTCTCGTCCAGATGTTACCGATTCCGGTCGCGCGCGTCGTTCCTTGTATCTCGACAACGTCTGTTTGGCCGGCCTCTGCAAGGGCTGCTCGCATGGCGCCATCGTACCAGCTGTCGATGATGACAGACAGTTGAAGGGTTGCGAGCCAGGCGTGAAGAACGGTCGGCTCGGCGGGGGCTGCGAATATCTCCGCCATCCACGCTTGGAGAGTCCGACGATGTCGGCGCTGCTCGATAAACTGCGCGACCGACCACATATTGGTGCGAATCCTGGAAGGGGCAGGCGCCCGCTTGTTGAGGGCCGCGGCGACATCTTCAGGGGTGCAAGGTACAGGTGATTCCGGTGGGTTAAGCTGCAGAAGACCAGGACCGAGATAGGGGATCACTCGATCGGCCTTGAGAGCGCCGTTCAGCAGGTCAATCAGTTTTTTGGCAAAACTGCCCCGGACGACGACGAGATGGTCCCAGCTCAGCATCGTGTTCATACGCGTTTCCTCTCCGCCACTGAACCCACCGGCATCAGGCCCCGTCGGAAATCTTCATCGCCTCGACGGTGATCGGCAAACGCGTGTCGCGCGGAAGGTCGGGCAGCATGAGCCGCCAACCGTTCCTGAGCGTCACGGTCCCGCCCCATAAGTCAGCGTTCTCAATCTCGGTGATCGGCTCTTCGAGATCCTTCTTGGGGACATAAGCCGACAAGCCAGTAGCGGTCCTGCGAATCATTACTTTCATCCGGCTGTTCCCCCGTTGGAAATGCCTTCAGCTCCGCAGGGAACCTCGACTTTGTCGAGGCTAATGAGTTCGCGCGCTCGCATGCCGACGACCGTGCCACGATCGATCCATTCGACCGCATAGATGAAGAATTGCTGGAGAAAGGTTCCAATGTCGCGCACGTAGCCTTCGTCGCCCTTCCGCACGAGGTTTTCGCCGATCTCCTTGCCGGGATAGGTGCCGTCGTTTTTTATGTGGCGTATCGCACGGACCCGCTCACCCTGCATGAACCGTGGCGGTCTGCCGATTTCGACCTCCTGTTCGCGTCTGGACCACATGCTGTCCATTCCTTTCTCGAGGCTTTTGTTGTGGTCGCGGGTTGCAGGCGTCGTCGTGCGGCGAACCCGACCGTTTCGGTAGGAATCAAGCGGGAACGCAGGTTTTCGGTACCGGACAGACCGACACGCATTGCTGCGTATCGAAGGCCTCCTTGCATTCGGTGCACTTGTTTGGATCGATCACATAGGCGTCGCCCTTGAACTTGATCGCTTCCGAAGGACATTCGAACTCGCAGGCCCCGCATTGGGTACATTGGGATGCGATGATCTTTAAAGCCATTCTAACTCCTGGTTATCGGACGAGACGGCTCAGGCCGTCGCCGCTAGTGGTCTGATCCCAAACTCTGCCGCGTAAAGTGCGCTGACTGCGGTCTCGATGTAGTCATGGCCATAGGCGTCGGTTACGCGCAGTCCAGCTCGCGAGAGTTGTTCCTTCGGGCGATTTCCGATCTTGGCGCATAGCACTATGTGTATGCCTTCGAGCGCTGCGATGACGCCCTCGAGGATGGCGTCTTCGCCCCCGCCTCCGAGGCAATACCGCTCGACCTTCCGATGCCCGACCAAGCTGATCCCTCTAGGCGAGACTTCATAAACCTGGAATTCCTTCGCGTGGCCGAAGTGTTCGTTGACCCGTCCACCTCCCTTAGTGGCCACCGCAACCAGAAGCGACTTTTCGGAGTCTGTTGCCTTGACCATACCGATGGCCTCGCTCCTCGCCGCCTCATGATCACGGCGCTCGTGTGCGACCACCTGCCGATAGGCCTGACGCTTGCCAGCATCGTAGGCGACATCGTCGGGAATCCCGTCCAGCGTGAATTCCTGGCCACGATCTTCACCGAGCAGGCCGACAGCATCTGCCCGGCACTGCCGGCAGTGGCGCATCAACTTGGCGCCACCTTCAAGTCGATCCTGAAGAGCCATCATCTCCATTGCCGTTGGGCCGCGCTGCCCGATGAGTCCGTAGTGGGTACCGTGCGCCGGGTCCGAAATCAGAGGCATCACGTTGTGCAGAAACGCGCCCCGCTCCCTGACCATTTTGTTCACCTCAAACAGGTGCTGGTCGTTCACTCCAGGAATCATCACCGAGTTGATTTTGGTGAGGATGCCGCGCGCGCTCAGCATCTCCAGGCCCAGCATCTGCCGCGCGTGCAAGATTCGAGCGGCTTCGATGCCGAAGTAGCGGCGATTTTCATAAAAGATCCATGGATAGATCTTCGCGCCGACTTCCGGGTCGACCATGTTGATGGTGACCGTCACGTGATCAACATTCATTTCGGCAAGCTCGGCGACATGGTCCGGCAGCACGAGCCCATTAGTGGAGACGCACAGCTTTATGTCGGGGATTTCCCTGATGACGCGGTCGAGCGTTGCCTTCGTTTTCTCCCAATCGTAACAGGCATCCCCCGGCCCAGCGATGCCAAGAACCGAAAGCTGCGGAACTTTGTTGGCAACGGCGATGACCTTGCGTAGCGCTTGGTCGGGCGTCAACTTCTCAGACACAACACCAGGCCGGCTCTCGTTGGCGCAATCGTATTTGCGATTGCAATAGTTGCACTGGACATTGCAAGCCGGCGCGACCGCCACATGCATACGCGCGAAATAATGATGCGCTTCCTCCGAAAAGCAGGGGTGATCCTTGATCCTTTCCCAAATAGCCGGATCCCCTTCGCCCGGGCTGGTCGGCGACGAGCCGTAGGAGGACGATGCGCAGCCACCGGATTTCGCGGCTGCCAGAAAACCCTCGGATGTCGTGCTAGTCGGCCCCTCAATCGAAACTGTCGGTGAGGACATCAAACGGCTCCGTTGCTGGTAACGTCGCGGTTCAAGGTGCAAGAGCCATACCAACTGAAAAAAGCGGCTTCAGTTCACTATTCGGGTCGATATCGCATTGTGTCAGGCCGGCGCGACACAATTTTGTCCTGCTTGCGACAGTGCAAGTCCAAATCCGTTCAGAAGCACGAAGCACTCCTTGTCGCGCACAGGGCGCGCAAGACCACTGGCCTGACGATTGGCTCATCAGGCTCTTAGAATTTCCTTCACCTCGATACTATGCCGGCGTATCGCCTAGCCGACTTGTCGCAGCTTGAGGCCGAGAATTCGAGCCGCATTAGCCTGAACCCAGCCGGCCTTCTCCATTGTGTCGATCAGCCGTCACGCTCCGTCCGCCGCGGTCTCAGCCCCCGTCCGGCCGTATCGTTAGAATCGCAAGTGGCTATCTCGTGTTCAGGGGGCGCCGATGCGCCGAACCGGCATCGTGCTGGCCCGTGAGAGCTCGTCGATGACATTGCCACGTTCCGAAAGATTGGTTCCTTCCAGAGGAGAACGCCAAGCACGCAGTTCTCCGGCTCGGACGTTGCCGGGGAAATAGCATTGCGAGATCAGCTCAACTGCCGACGGCGCAAAGCCATGGTTCTCCATATTTCAAGGGTAAGCGCTGTGTCCTTCCAGGAGGACCCGCGATCTGTGGGCCTGCCGATTCTGAGGTGGATCGGAGATCGGCTTGTGTCTGAACTTGAACTTACGATTGACCCTGAGCGGCAGCCTCGGCGTTTTCGAGGGTGATCAACGGCGCTGTTGGTCGGCGGCATTGGTCGATGGACGACAAGGCACGGAGTCATTCCGAGACCCTGGAGCCGACGCGGTGATCTCGGAGGTTGCCCGGCGCTACGGGCTGCGGCCGCGGCGGAACGCTCGCAAGCTTGCGAGCGTTCCGCCG
>NZ_RZSJ01000649.1:0-3313 GCF_003998025.1 Mesorhizobium sp. M8A.F.Ca.ET.021.01.1.1 | reverse complement strand
CATCCCTGAAGACCGCAAGACCGAAGGCCTGATGCTGCCGATGACGGTGCGCGAAAACCTGTCCTTCGCCGCGCTTGACCGGCTGTCGAAAGGGGGCATCATCGACCGCGCCACCGAGCAGCGGCTGATCGACGACATGGTCGGCCTGCTGGCGATCAAGACGGCCGGTCTCGACATCCCGGTCGGCGCGCTGTCGGGCGGCAACCAGCAGAAGGTGGTCATCGCCAAATGGCTGATGCGCCAGCCGCGCATCATCCTGCTCAACGATCCGACGCGCGGGATCGATGTCGGCACCAAGCAGGAAATCTATCAGCTGATGCGCAAGCTGGCGGACGCGGGCGCGGCGATCCTGTTCTATTCGACCGATTATGACGAGTTGATCGGCTGCTGCGACCGCGTGCTGGTGCTCTATGACGGGGCGGTCAAGCGCGAACTGGTCGGCGCCGAGATCACCGAACGGGCGCTGATATCGAGCGCGCTCAACATCCATGGCGAGGAGAGCCCGGTGGGCCTGGGAGCGGAAGCGTGAAAGATTGGCGCTACTGGCTGGCCGAGCAGCGCGGAACGCTGCTGGCGCTCGGCATCTTCATCGTCATGTTCGTCATCTACACCTCCAACCATCCGGCGGGCTTCACCGCCAATGTCGTGCAGACGGCCGCGAACAAGGGCGTGCTGCTTGCCTTCGTCGCCATGGCGCAGACACTGGTCGTCATCACCTCCGGCATCGACCTGTCCGTCGGCATGATCTTCCTGCTCACCAACTGCCTGGCCTCCTGGCTGGTGGTGGGCACGCCGATGCAGACCACGCTCGGCGTCATCGCCGTGCTGGCGGCGGGCCTTCTGTGCGGCGCCATCAACGGCGCCATCGTCATCTATGGGCGGCTGCAGCCGATCGTCGCCACCATCGCCACCGGCGCGGTCTATTACGGAGTGGGCCTCCTGCTGCGCCCATTCCCGGGCGGCTCGGTCAACGAGGACCTGGCCGATGCCATGACAGGACGTTTTTTCGATCTGGTGCCGGCAAGCCTGGTCGTGCTGCTGGCGGTCGTGCTGTTGATCTGGGTGCCGTTCAGCCGTTCGGTACTCGGCCGTGCCGCCTACGCGGCCGGCTCTTCGGAAACGGCTGCCTACATGTCTGGCGTGCCGATCCGTCGCGGCAAGTTTGCCGCCTACACACTGGCCGGCCTGCTGGCCGCGATCGGCGGGCTGTTCCTCACCTTCTTCACCTATACGGGGGAGGCAGCCTATGCCAGCGGCAACGCCTACACGCTGTTTTCGATCGCGGCCGTGGTGCTGGGTGGCGTCTCCTTGTTCGGTGGCAAGGGCAGTGCCATCGGCGCCATCTTCGGCGCGCTGGCCTTCCGCACGATCGGCGATCTTCTGTTCGTCTTCGACTTCGATCCGCTCTGGCAGCCGCTGTTCCAGGGCGTTATCCTGCTGGTCGCCGTCAGCCTCGGCGCCTTCGCCCTGTTTCGGGTCCGCAACCGGCTGGAGTGGTTCCTGTGAGCGAGACGACCTTGGGCGGCATTGCCGGCCGCATGCCGAAATTCATCCGCCGCGCCGATCCGGCGGTGCTGACGGCCTTTGCCTGCATCGTGGTGCTGCTGTTGGTGGGCAGCCTCTATTCGCGCAGCTTCCTGTCGCCTGAATATCTCTTGCAGCAGCTCAAGGTGGCTTCGTTCCTTGGCGTCATTGCCACCGGCATGATGCTGGTCATCCTGCTCGGCCAGATCGACCTGTCGGTGCCGTGGTCGGTGGCGGCGGGCGCGATGATGGCCTGCGCGGCGGCGGCCTATGGTCCGGCCGGCGTGGTGCTGGCGATCCCGTTTGGCATCTTCTGTGGCGTGCTGATCGGCGTCGTCAACGGCATTGGCGTCGCCTATCTGCGCATCCCCTCGATGATCATCACGCTGGCCACCAACGCCGTCGCGCAAGGGCTGATGGTGGTCTACACCGGGGGATTCTCGCCGCAGGATTCGGCCACCGGCGCCATGCGCTACCTGGCCACCGGCTTCACCATTCCGGGCGTCCCCAACGCGGTCATCATCTGGGCGCTGATCGGGGCCGCGATGGTGTTCGTGCTGACCCGCAGCGGTTTTGGCCGCGCGGTCTATGGCATCGGCAACCGCGAGCGCGCCGCCTATCTCTCCGGCATCGACACAAGACGCGTGGTGATGATCGCTTTTGCCGTCTCCGGCGGGCTCTCCGCCTTTGGCGGCGTGCTGCTGGCGGGTTACGCCTCCAAGGCGGCGCAATCTATGGGGGATGCCTATCTGCTGCCGTCGATCGCGGCCGTCGTGCTCGGTGGCACCTCGATCCTGGGTGGGCGCGGCTCCTATCTCGGCACGGTCGCGGGCGTGATCCTGATCACGCTGCTGCAATCCATCCTGTCGGTCATGCAGATGCCCGAGGCGGGACGGCAGATCATCTATGGCGTCGTCATCGTCGCCATGCTCCTTCTCTACGGCCGCGCGCCGGCGAGCCGCTGACGGTGGACGAAAAGGCAGCGCAGGCGCCGACGGGCGCTTCCGGTTTGGCACCTCCGGCTATCGTGGTGATGGGCGTCGCCGGCTGCGGCAAGTCAGCCTTCGGTCTCGCGCTGGCCGCCGCGCTGGGTGCCGTCTTCATCGAGGGCGACAGGCTGCATCCGCCCGAAAACGTCGCCCGCATGGCGCGGGGCGAGCCGCTCACCGATCAACTGCGCGAGGGCTGGCTCGACGCGATCGGCGAGCAGATCGCGGCGTCGATCGGCAACGGCCAAGGTGTGGTCGCCGCCTGCTCGGCGCTGAAGCGCGGCTATCGCGAGCGGCTGCGCGGCTTTTGCCCCGATATCGTCTTCCTCTATCTGGAGATCGATCCGGCCACCGCACGGCGGCGCGTCGGCAACCGCAAGGGCCATTTCATGCCGGCAAGCCTGGTCGACAGCCAGTTCGCCATCCTGGAGCCGCCGGGCCAAGACGAGCGGGCATTGACGCTCGACGCGACGCAGCCGGTCGACGAACTCGTCACCCAGGCATTGCGCTCGATGCGCCGCTCATGAGCCTTCTTCTGCGCTGATGCCGATGCCGTCCTGAGCTTCGGTCAACCGCTCATGGCGCGACCAGGACATCATCTGCTCGGGGCACTGCTTCAGCGCCTCCAGCAAGCGGTCGCGTTTCAGCAGGATGTAGTGTGCCTGCAGGGCCATGTTCTTGGCTCCGTCCCTGGTTGTGTTCACTGCCGTGAGCGCCGGTGCCGGCGGCACCAGTTCGGGGCTCAAGACGGCCCGGTATTGCCGGAAGGGCACGTCCTCGAAAGTCGACATGGCAAACAG
>NZ_RZSJ01000648.1:0-3321 GCF_003998025.1 Mesorhizobium sp. M8A.F.Ca.ET.021.01.1.1 | reverse complement strand
AGGCGTCGCGCCGCTCGCCGCGCGAGCGGCCGATGCCGAGCACCTGGCCGGCGAAGTTGGAACGGACCTTGTAGGCGAGGCCGGAGGCAACATTGTCGAGGACGCTGAGCCCTTTGAACAGAGCGAGGTTCTGGAAGGTCCTGGCGACGCCCAAATGCGCCAGCCGCTGCGTCGGCACCTGGGTATAGCCGACGCCGGCGAGCCGGACCTGGCCACGATCTGGGCGGTAGACGCCGCTAATGACGTTGATCAGCGAGCTCTTGCCGGCGCCGTTCGGGCCGATGATGGCGCGGATTTCACCTGATCGAACCGATAGGTCGATATCGGCCAGCGCGACGACACCGCCGAACGACAGGGCGATGCCCTGAAGCGACAGCAGCGGAGCAGTTGCATTGGCAGTAGATCCGGCCGCCCCAGCGTCGCCTTCGGACAACTGTGCAGGCTGGAGCACGGAGGGCAGGCCGCGCGCAAAGACTTCCGGCGCGTAGACCGAGGCTTCCATCGCTCCTAAGGCATAGCTGGGCAACGGCATTCCAATCGTCCTCGATTTCGCCCGCAGGCGCACGAATTCTCGATGCCGCCCGAAAGATCGAGCGCGCTTGAAAACCTGTGCTGGCCGGGCTGCCCGGCCAGCTTTTGGGGGAGATGACTATTCCGCTGCCAGCGACGCTGCCTGCTCGGCGTTTTCCAGCTCGCGAACGAGCGGAATGACGTGCTTGCCGAAATACTCGACCTCCTCCTGGAAGTGCAGGAAGCCGAGCAGGATGAGATCGGCGCCGGCGCGCTTCAGGTCGACGATGCGCTCGGCGACCTGCCTCGGCGTGCCGATCAGGTTCGACCGAAAACCGTCATTGTACTGGACCAGATCGTCGAAGGAGGATTTTGCCCAGTTGCCCTCGCCTTCCGGCGAGGCCTTGCCGGCATTCTTGACCTCGTGGCCGAAGGCGTTGACAGCCTCGGGGTTAGCCTTGGCGATAATTTCGGCGAGCACCGCCTTGGCCTCGTCCTCGGTCTCGCGGACGATGGCGAAGGCGTTGACGCCGACCTTGACGGAATGATTGCTGGCCTGTGCCTTGGTCTTGAGATCATCGACCTGCTTGGCGATTTCGGCCGGCGAGTTGCCGTTGGTGAAGTACCAGTCCGAAACACGCGATGCCATGTCGCGGGCGGCGCGCGAGGAACCGCCCTGGAAGATTTCGGGCAGGGGCTGCGGCGGCTTCGGCTTCAGGGAGTATTCGTTGAAGCGGTAGAAATCACCCCGGAAGGTGAAGCTGTCCTGCGTCCATATTCCGCGCAGCGCGCGGATGAATTCCTCCGAGCGGCGATAGCGCTCGTCATGGTCGAGCCAGTGTTCGCCGATGGCGTGGAATTCGCCACGGAACCAGCCGGAGACGAGGTTGATGGCGACACGGCCATTGGTCAGATAGCTGATGGTGGCAAGCTGCTTGGCCGCCAGCGCCGGGTTCCAGGGGCCAGGCAGGATCGCGGCGATGACTTTCAGCGTGGTGGTGGCCGCCAGCAGATCATGGCTGAACGCGACCGATTCATGCTGCTCGTCGGCACCGTAGCCGGCGGTGAAACGGATCTGGCTCAGCGCGTAGTCGAAGCCCGCCTTTTCGGCGATCTGGGCCAGCTTGCGGTTGTACTCGGCCGAATGGTTGGTGCGCTGCTCGATGTTGGAAATCACCAGGCCGCCCGAAACATTGGGCACCCAATAGGCGAATTTGACCGCGTCGGTTCCTGCATGTGCCATGAACTGTCTCCCATTCCAGGCCGTGTCGTTGATCGGTCCGGCGCGTAGCCGGGTTTCTTCAATATTTATTATGTTTATGGAATTTATATACAAAGAAGGATTTTCCGTTTTTGGAGCCCTTGCGGGACGGAAATACCAATTTTCGCCGGCCGGGCCGGCTTGCGCTTGTCAGCGCGCGACCGCAACGCTCCCGGCATTGGCGCCAACCGGCTCGGCTGAGGGGAGCGTGTCGAACAACCCAGTGATTTCGGCCGCGACCCTTTGTGCATGACGAGCGACCTCCGGCAGGCCCATGAGTTCGCCAAACGTGCCCCGCGCCAACGGACCGGCGACGAAAAGCCCGGCAACCGGCTTGGCATCGCTGCCGATCGCAAGGCTATCGAGGCTGGTCTCGATACCGAGCCCGTATGTGTCGGCCCTGATCAGCCCGGCCTCAGTCAGCGAAAGCAGCGCCGGGTTTGACTGGAGCGCCTGGCCATGAGCCGGCCCTGTCGTGTTGATGACGGCATCGAAGCGTGCCGTCTCGATCCGCGTCTGTCCGCGCCGTTGGAAGCTGACCGCGAGGCTCTCGCCCTCGTCGTTCGACGCGACAAGCCTGGCGGCGATGGTGTCGAACGCGCCGTCCGTCTGGCGGCGGTCGAGCACGGCAGCGACCTGGGGGGCGATCCTGAAGCGATGCACGTCCCAGAACACGCGCAGCTGGCGGACCAGCCTTGCACGCTCCGGCGGAGAAAGGGCCGCCCACAGCGCCGGCCCCTGCAGGCGCAGCTGGTCGAAGACCGACTGCCAGTTGACCCTGGCGGCCTGCGCCGCCGCCAGTGTGCCGCGAATGTTCTTCAGCAGGCCGAGCGCCGATGTGGCCGGTGCCGACGCAAAGTCGCCGAAAGGCTCATGTCTGATATCCGGGTGGCCGCGCGAGCGCAGGCCGCGGCGCGACAGTGCCAGGATGCGGCCGCGATGGCCGCGGCGATCAAGTTCGGCCACCATGTCGGCCGAGGTCAGCCCGGAGCCGACGATCAGGACCCACGCCTCCGGGCCGATCCCGGCAAGTGCCGACGGTGCATAGGGATCGGCGATGAAGCCAGGTGCTTCAGCCAAGGAGGCAAGTGGAGTTGGGATCGCCGGCAGAGGATGCGTCGCGGCAAGCACGACGATGTCCGCCGCGACAGGTCCGGCGGAGGTCTGCACGGTCCAGGCCGCGCCATTGGCTTCTCGTATTACCTGCGTAGCCTGAGCTTCGACATGGCGGATAGCACCGGAGTCGAGCCAAGGTGCAAGGTGCTCGGCGACATAGCGGCCGAACACACGCCGGCGCGGAAACACATCGCCGTTCTTCCACAAGGCATCCGGGTCCCGTTCGATTTCGCCACTGCCGGCCAACCAGCGCGCAAAATGCTGCGGGTCTTCAGGAGCCATGCTCATGCGGATGGCCGGGACGTTGACGCGGTGGGATGGTTCTTCGCTGGAATAGGCAAGGCCGCCGCCAAGCGCGGAACGCGGCTCGATCACCGAGATCGACAGGCGCTCCGGCCGATTTGTCCGCGCAAGGTGCCAGGCCACGGCGGCAC
>NZ_RZSJ01000647.1:0-3341 GCF_003998025.1 Mesorhizobium sp. M8A.F.Ca.ET.021.01.1.1 | reverse complement strand
ATCATCCGCGAAGCCGACGCCAGCGACGACCCCGTCTTCTTCTTCGCGGTCAGCCTGCAGAACCATGGCCCGTATGAGCCGAACCGTTATTCGAACCCGACCCACTCGGTGCAGGCGCCGATCAGCCAGTGGGCGCGTGACTCGCTGCTCTCCTACGCCGAGGGTTCAGCCGACGCGGACCGCGGCCTCGAGCGGCTGATCGAATGGGCCAAGACGCGCGAGCGGCCAACGATTGTCGCCTTTTTCGGTGACCACCTGCCGCCGCTCGGGCCGGTCTATGTCGAGACCGGCTTCCTGAAGGACAACGTCGCGCCCCGCAAGGAACCGACGCCGGAGGCCGCTCTCGAACATCACGCGACTCCGCTGATCATCTGGTCGAACCGTTCGGGCCCGGTCGAGAATCTGGGGACGGTGAGTCCTGCGTTCCTGCCCTATCATATCCTCACCGCCGCGGGCATCACCCACCCCTACTACACCGGCTTCCTGGGCGAGATGCGGGAGCGCTATCGCGTTGTCGACCGCAACCTGCTGCTCACGCCGGCCGGCGCGGCCACGGCCGACTGGTCGCGTCAGAAAGAGATCGACCCGGCGATCCGCGACTTCCGGCTGATCCAGTACGACATGATGTTCGGCAAGCGCCATGCCGCGCCCGACTTCTTCCCCGAGACGGTCGACAAGGTTGTCGCCCACACGAGTTGAGGTCTGGACCCCCCGGATGTATCGCGCGCTCTCGGCATCGGGCGCTCAATTCGTCAGTTGCAGCTTCGAGAACTTGTTGGCGATCTGCTGAAAAACATTCGGCAGCTTGGCCGGATCGTTGACGGCATAATAATCGCTCGGATCGGAAGCGCAGGCGCTGTAAAGCGTGCGGTTGGCAGCGGTGTCGGACTGCAGCACCATCGTGTAGATCTGCACGCCCTGGTTCTTCAACTGCGTGCAGACGCTCTTCGTCCAGCCGTCGACATTGCGGGCCGCCGTCGTCTGATTGTCCGACCCGAAGCGGCCACCCGCCAGATAGCCGTAGGATGTGTAGTCGGACTTCGTCGATTGCTGGCTGGCGCCGTAGACGACGTTCTCACCGTCGGTGAGCAGGAGTACGATCTTGCTGACGCCAGGCGTCTTGAATGGCGCGCCGCCGGTATAGGGCGCGCCGGGCGAGAGCACCCGCATGCCCCAGGACAGCCCCTCCGAGACGTTGGTGCCGGAGCCGTTCCATTCCGTCATCTGGCTCGCCGCCTTACGCAATTTGTCGAAATCGTCGGTCAGGGGAACGACGGGGGTCGGGCAGGAACGGTTGGGACCAACGGTGACGGGAGTTCCTGTCTCGGTGATAAGTTCCTTGGCCGGCGCCACATATTTGGCAACCTGTTCCTTGGTGGCTTTGTCGGGATCGCTGTCGAGGCCGCTGAAGTCGATGCCGAGCCGGTTGTCGCCTTTCTGTTTGTCTAGCTTGACCGTGTCGCTGGCGTCGCTGAGATAGGAATTGTTGTAGTACTTTGCCTCATTGCCATAGGAACTGGACGGCATCTGCGCATCTCCCGGATCATCCGGCGCAAAATAGGGAACGAACAGCGTGTCGGGCTTAGCCGGGTCGGGCGGCGTGTCGGAAATGTTGTAGGCGCCGGCCCGCGCCTCCACGCAGCCCTTCCATCCCGTGTCGTTCCATCCGGGCTCGGCCCATCCGGTGTCCTTGAGCTGCCTGAACAGGGCCATGTGGTTCGGGCGCTTGCCGTCGATGACGGGGAAATTGATACCGTTGGTCGAGGATTTGCCGTCCATGTCGATCCAGGACGGATCGAACCCGTCGCCATTGACGTTCACGGCCGTGACGAAGGGAACCAGCGAGGCACGGACCTGGCGCGTCGGCGACTTTGTCGATTCGAGCGTATCCAGCAACGACTTCGTCGCCGTCCTCAGAGCCGTCATGCGGGCGCCAGCCATCGAGCCGGTATTGTCCAGAACCAGCACGACTTCGAGCTGGTTATTGGACTCGGCCGCCGAGGCATCGACCACGATGTGCTTGCTCTGGCCAAACAGGAAAGCGAAGTTCAGATTGACGTCGGCCGAGGCGACCGCCTTGGTCTTGATGAAATTGACGCCCCTGTCGACGGTCAGGGTCGCCTGCGCGTTGACGAGTTCGCCATGGCCAGCGATGTTGGCCTGGAAATAGCGGTCGAAAGCATCGGTGCGGGTCATGTCGAGATCGCCAAGATGCGAGGAGGCAAGGTTTGCCGCATCGATCGCGTTCTGCAGGTTGCTCTTCGCCCGCATCATGGTCGAGACATCGGTCGCGAAGGCCACTGCCGACAGAATGGCGGGTAGCCCCAATCCCATGAGAAGCGCGAAATTGCCGCTCTTCGAGCGCCAGAACCTGTTGAGAAGCATCCTTACCCCCGAAAATGCTTGCCGCTTGTCATGCACGGCTGTCCGGGCTTTTGCACCTTTCATAATGAATCGACCGTTGACGGCGGAGGGCAACCCTGCGCAACCTGACATTGTGGTTAAGGTCCGGTTGCCGGGGAAAATCGCCGGGCCTTGCTGGCGCCGCGGCTTGATTTTCTGGTGGTTGCGACATCGGGGACGCCGCTTGCCCTTGCCTTATCGGTGGATTGCTATATAGACGCCGCCAATCTGCCGGTCCCAGCTGGGGGCTGAACGGAGGGCCGGAGGTTTTTTCGAGAACCTTCGTGTGAAGCCAGAAGCGCTTCCGCCTCCCGTGTCTCCGCTCTCGACCGTCTCGTCATGCTCCTTTCTTCCCGCGCCTTTCGAGGCACATGCGGGTCAGAGAAGTTGCAGAGGCTTTTGCCGCCGGGAACCGGGAGAGAAACGAAGAAAGGCACTGAACCATAATGGCTCTTTACGAACATGTGTTTCTTGCCCGGCAGGACCTCTCGCAGCAGCAGGTCGATGCGCTTGTCGAACAGTACAAGGGCGTCATCGCAGCAAATGGCGGGTCCGTCGGCCGGGTCGAGAACTGGGGACTGAAGTCCCTCACCTACCGGGTCAACAAGAACCGGAAGGCATACTACACGCTGATGGACCTCACCTGCCCGCCGGCAGCGCTCAACGAGATGGAGCGCCAGATGGGTCTGTCCGAGGACGTGCTGCGTTTCCTGACCATCAAGGTCGAGGCGCATGAGGAAGGCCCATCGGCCATGATGCAGAAGCGCGAAGAGCGCTCCGAGCGCGGTGGCTTCGGCGATCGCGACCGTGGCGATCGTCCGGCGCGCAGCTTCGGCGACCGCGGCGATCGTGGCCCGCGTTCGTTCGGCGATCGCGAAGGCGGCGACCGTGGTCCGCGCCGTCCGCGCGAAGGTTTTGAAGGGGGTGCAGAATAATGG
>NZ_RZSJ01000646.1:0-3347 GCF_003998025.1 Mesorhizobium sp. M8A.F.Ca.ET.021.01.1.1 | reverse complement strand
TTCAGGTACCGCGCCACTGCGTCCGCCTGGCGGCCGGCCGACATCGAGACGAGACTGAACAATGGCGCGTAGGCGGCGGGACGCAACGCGTACTTTTCGCGGCGTCGAATGAAATTCCATTTCGCGGTCCGCGTCAGGAATTCGTGCGTCAGCGGAGGTTGCATTTCGTCGCCTATCAGTTGGTAGAGGAAATAGAACAGGTTCAACGCGCCGGCCGCAAAACTCGGCCGCGTTTCCGTCGGCAGCGCGGAGATCCTTGCCTCGAGTGCAAGAATGAACGCCGCAGCCCGGCGAACCGTGTCGGTCGAAACGGCCTCGCCGATGTCGCGCAGATCGCGCGTATCCTGTGCCAGGCCTTCCCGCTCGAGGTTCTCGGCCACGATCGTCAGATGTGTCCGGCGCATCTCCTTCCTGTGCCTGCTCGTTACGCTCCCGTCATGGATACGGTAGACGATCAGGTTTTCGGGGATCATCGCCGCCGGGTAACGATCGGCGAGCCGCCTGAAGAGGTCGAAATCCTCGGCATGTTTGTATTTCGGGTCGTAGAATAGAACGTCGTCCTTTATGACTTTCCGGTTGTATACAACCGTGGAGTGCATGAATATCGTGAAGAACATCGACAATATACGGAGCTGGCCGAACCGGAAGACCGGATCGGGTGTACCCTTGGCGACGCGGTTGCGAAGCAAGGTATCGAAGCCGGCGCCACACAGAGCGAGATCGGGCTGCCGGTCGAACAGCGCCACCTGGCGCGACAGGCGTGACGGATAGGCGATATCGTCCGCGTCCATCCTGGCGATAAGGTCGCCCCGAGCGACAGCCAAACCCTCGTTGAGGGTTGCGATGAGGCCCCGATTTTCGCGGGAGATGATGGAAATCCGATTGTCGGCCTGCCGGTGCCGCTGCAGGATTTGCAGGGAGTTGTCCGTCGAGCCGTCGTCGATCGCAATGACCTCCAGGCGATCGTGGTCCTGCCGCAGGATGCTGCCGAGCGCGGTGCTGAGATAGGGTCCCGCGTTGTAGACCGGCAGCAGAACGGATACCAGGGGAGCGGCCATGGTCAGCTCCGATCCGTTCGTTGAAGATCGCCTGCCGCCTCGCGGCCATCGAGCAAGCCACCGGGATAAGCCCCTGCCGCGCCTCTGGGCCATCCGGCGTCGGTCGTGTCGGCGCGGGCCCGGATGCGCGTGCCAGCTCCTGGCGCGACATAGGGAAAGTAGCGCTTGAAGCTGTTGAGCGGCTTTTCGAAAACCAGCCACGATACCGACGCCAGGATAAGGGTGGCCGTTCCTGCAACCAGGAACCGACCCGCCCCCTGCTCCGAGACGTTGACGGGGATCCACGGCTGGGACTTGACGGCCAACGACAGGAGTATGGGGTGGTACAGATAGACGCCATAGCTGACGCGGCCAAGGGCGGTGAGCGGCGGCAGTTCGAGAAGCCAGCCCCGGTACCCCCGATGGCCTCGAGAACAACTTGCGACGATCATCACGAGAGGCCCGAGCGGAAGGATTTGCGACAGCAGCCAGCGGCCCCATTCCTGGACAGTGTCCGGCGGCGCCGGAGCAAACCACTGCAGGGCGAAAAACGCGACCGCGAGCGCCGGCCAGCCAAGCCGTAACCACTGTGGCAAGACGGTGGCCCTGGTTCGGTAGACGGCAAGCCACGCACCCGAGGCGAGCGCGTCCATGGAAGCCGGTGGAAGCAGATCGCGCGCCAGCGCGGGGGTTCCAGTGATCGGCCAGTAAAAGCGATACGACAATGACAGCACGATGACGCCGATGCAGATCGCCTCGAGGCGGCGGCGTGGCGCCAGCAAGACGACCAGCGGCCAGGCGATATAGAACTGCTCCTCGATGCTCAGGCTCCAGAAATGGCAAAGCAGCCAGGGCGACCAGTCATTGCGCAGCGCGTACCAGAAATTCGACAGGTAAAGCGCATGCCAGATCAGCGATCCCCTGGAATGCTCCAGGTCAACCATCCAGACGACGCCCAGCACGGCAAAATAGGGCGGGAATATTCGCAGTGCCCGCCTGATGTAGAAGGATCTCAGCGCGGGCGCGGCCTCAAATTCAGCCGCCGAACGCGCTTCCAGGAGAAGGCGCGTGATGAGAAAGCCGCTCAGCACGAAGAACAGCCGCACGCCGATGTGGCCCCAGAAAGAAGAGCCTCCCGCCGCGAAGAAATGGGAATACAGCACCAACGTGACGGCGATGGCCCTCAATCCGTCCAGCTGGGTATCGCGAGAGTTTCCCATCAGCCGCTTCCCCCGGCGGAACATCTCTGATGAGGCTGCCGGGGCATCCCCACGAATTCCCGGCTTCGAGAGTCAAAGGGGTTCGCAACGGACGACCCGCATCCTTGCCGGCGCTTATGTTCGCCAAAGCGCCGACAATGCAAAATCCACGCTCCACGAGCCCGCCCGGGACGGGTCCGATATCGCATATCTGCCAGCGGAAAGCTCAAGTTGGTCAACTTGACGGAACCCTCGCCGCGCGTTTCCATTTGGCCAATGAGTGCTTCCGCGCAATGGTGCGGCGCAACACAAAAGATTTACCGTGCTGAAATAGTTTTGTGAAGCGAGGGCTAAAAACCGACTAAAAACCGCCCTGATTTTGCCGCTAACGCCAAAGAGGCCGTTAATCGTGCGAAGTGCATGAGGTTGTTCGGGTAAAGCCGCACATATTCCCGGTTGCATCTCGGGAAAAACATCCAGATTTTTCTACAAATCATCGAAAATTACATTTTCAATATGCGATTTATAACAAAATTAGACCCAGAGAATTATACGAAATAATTGGTCTTTTGCGGCGCAGCATAGCCAATCACCGTTCGGAATCGAAGGTCGGGACTTGCGCGCCTAGTGCAGTCCAGGCGCCTCTTCATCCCGCCTTTACAGCCCCGAACCGCAAGCCATCCATCAACAGCTTGACCAGCCGGCGCGAGCGGTCGCGCCATTCAGGGGTGTCGGGTGCCGAGTAGATGCCGCCCAGCGCGTGCAGCACGTCGGAGGCATCGACGTCGCCGCGGATGGTGCCGTCGGCGACCGCCGCATCCACCAGTTGCCGCAGCGCCTGCGACACTCGTCCCGACGTGTCGGAAAACAGCGTCGAATTGGTGGTGAGAAGGATGCGCAGGCTGGTCGCCAGGCCGCGCTTGGTGGCGATATAATCGACGAAGCGGCGCATCCATTCTTCCAGCGCGACATCCGAGGGATGTTTTACCGCAAGCTCGCCAGCCGCTGCGCACAACCCCTCCACCTCGCGGCGATAGACCACCTCGACCAGATGCTCGCGCGTAGGGAAATGGCGGTAGAGCGTGCCGATGCCGACGCCGGCGCGCCGGCG
>NZ_RZSJ01000645.1:0-3355 GCF_003998025.1 Mesorhizobium sp. M8A.F.Ca.ET.021.01.1.1 | reverse complement strand
CAGCGGCAGCAGGAGCAAGGCTCTGGCCGGCACATCGGCGCGATCGGTGGCGCCGGCGGATAGTTCAGCAGTCATGGGGATGTTCGAACCAAATATGCCGACTTTGAGACGGGATTTTCATATCCCTTGGACCGTGGGCGGCCATGTTTTGCATCATGGGCGCCCGCGGCAGGATTCTCTAGCGGCAGAACTGGCCGGTATTGAGGCCAGAAGCAGCGGCAATGGGCACATCCGGCCGCACTGCCTACTGCACCTCGTAGCCGACTTCCTCGCTGGCATGGCAGAGCGCCTTCCAGAACGAGCGGGCGAAAGAGCGGAAGACATAGATGTCGAACTGGTCGGTGCCGGTGCGCTGGATCTGTGCGAAGACATCGTGATGCGTTGTCGAGCGGCCGGCGCCGACCGGAAAGGCGGGCAGGGCGAAATCGATGGCGAAGAATTTCGACAGCACCCATTCGGCTTTCGGCCCGGCAATGCGGATGGCGGTGCGGCCATGCGACAGGTCCGTCACCGTGCCGATGGCCGGCGTCACCGCCTTGGCGAAGGCCGCGGCCAATCCTTCGGCCTCATCGGCCACGGTGAATTTTCCCGGTGCGAAACCGAACACCGACTTCGCGCCGTCGCTCAAGCCGCCGCCGGCGCCGTCCGGCAGAGCGAGCCCGCTGACGGCGCGGATCGCTGCCATCAGTTTCTTCTCTTCGCCAGGCCATGCCGCGAGTTGCACGATCGAGCCCGGCCTGGTTTCGGTGAGCAGGATCTCGACGCCATGTTCGAAATTGCCGTGCGAGCCGACTTGGAATTCAGGCTCGAGGGGCGATTGACGCTCAGCCATGCATGCGGGTCCCTTCCGGATCGTAGAAGTGGTTGGAGACGATCTCCACGGGCCCGAAGCGGCTGCGCAAGGGATCGGAGACATGGGCACGCGTGCCGTGCCTGGCCTTGCCGCCCTTGACCAGCGCCAGCGCGATATGCTTGCCGAGCGCCGGCGAATAACAGCAGGCGGTGATGTGCCCGATCGAGCCGTGCGGATTGACCTCGTCGACTTCCTCGACAATATGCGCGCCGCCATTGAGCGGCCGGTTGTCGAGCGCGATCAGGCCGACTAGTTCCAGCCGCTCGGACGCGACGAGGCCTTCCCGGTCCATCATCGCGGAGCCGATGAACGGCTTCTTCTTCGACAGCATCCAGTCGAGATGCAGGTCGCGCGCCGTGGTGCGGCCATCGATCTCGGCGCCGGTGACATGACCCTTCTCGATGCGCATCGTGCCCAGCGCCTCGAGCCCGTAGGTCACCAGCCCGAACGGCTTGCCGGCCTCGACCAAGGCTTCCCAGACGTGGGTGCCGTGGCCGGCGCCGGAATAGACTTCGAAGGCCATTTCGCCGGAGAAGGATAGCCGGCAAATCATTACCGGCACACCTGATATCTCACCGTGCACGATGCCCATGAAGGGCAGCGTCGCATTGTCGACAGCCGTGCCGGTGACACAGGCCGCGAGAATCTGCCTCGCTTTGGGGCCGCCTATCGCGGCTCCCGCCCATTCGTCGGTCACCGAGGTGACATGGACCTTGAGTTCCGGCCAGATCACGTCGAGGAAATATTCCAGATGCTGCATCACCTTGCCGGCATTGGCCGTGGTGGTGGTCATCAGGAAATCCTGTTCGCCCAGCCGCCAGGTGGTGCCGTCGTCGAAGGCAAAGCCGTCCTCGCGCAGCATCAGCCCGTAGCGTGCCTTGCCGACGGCGAGCGTCGAGAACATGTTGGTGTAGACGCGGTCCAGGAACGCGGCCGCGTCGGGGCCTTGCACGGCGATCTTGCCCAGTGTCGAGACATCGACCATGCCCGCACTTTCGCGCGTCGCCTTGGCTTCTCGCACATAGGCCTGTTCGACAGTCTCGCCTGAAAGCCCGTAGATCATCGGCCGGTACCAGAGGCCGGCCGAATACATGGTCGCGCCATTGGCGAGGTGCCAGTCATGCATCGGCGTAAGCCGCTCGGGCTTGAGGTCACCGAAACGTTCGGCTGCCAGCGAGCCGATCGACACCGGCGCGAAGGGTGGCCGGAAGCGGGTCGTGCCGACTTCCGGGATCGGCTTGCCGAGCGCTTCCGCCATGATGGCAAGGCCGGGAACATTGGAGCTCTTGCCCTGGTCGGTGGCCATGCCGAGCGTGGTGTAGCGCTTCAGGTGCTCGACTGAGACGAAGCCGTCGCGCTGCGCCAGGCGGACATCCTCCGCCGTGACGTCGTGCTGGAAGTCGACAAAGCTCTTGCCGCTGCCCTTGATCTCGAACACAGGCGCGGGATCCTGGTCTCCAGGAGTTGCCTCGACAGTGGGCAGCGCCGCCGGCGTGCCTGTTCCTCCGGCCGCGGCAAGGCCTGCGGCGCGTCCTTCGGCGATCGCCTCGACCGTCGAAAAGCTGCCGGTGAAGGCACCGGCGCCGATCCAGTTTTGTGTCGGCTTGGGCGGCAGGAAGGCTTGCCGGGCGGCGTTCCATTCCGCTTTGGCGCCGGCCTGGCTGGCCAGATGAATGGTCGGCGACCAGCCGCCCGACATCAGCAGGCAATCGGCATGGACGCTGCGCGCATCGCCGCTCAGCGCACCGGCGACCATGTCGAAACGCTGGACCTTGAGGCCGGACAAGGCCTTGCCACCTTCCGTGGCGACCACCGCATGGCCGGACAGCAATTCCGCCTCGGCTTCGCCGGCCAGGGAGCTCATCTCGGCGGACGGTTGCGGGCGCACGTCGACGATGGCAACGATCGCAGCACCTGCCTGCTTCAGCGCCAACGCCGACCGGTAGGCGCTGTCATTGTTGGTGAATACCACCACCCGCTGCCCCGGCAGCACGCCGAATTCGTTGGCGTAGCGCTCCGCCGCGTGCGCCAGCATCACGCCGGGCCGGTCATTGCCCGGGAACACCAGCGGCCTTTCGAAGGCGCCGGTGGCCAGCACCACGGATCCGGCGCGGATCGCCCAGTAACGATGGCGCGGCTCACCCTTTGCGGGCTGCGCCTTGTGGTCGCTGACCCGCTCGAGCGCGGCAAGCGTGTTGTTGTCGTAGTAACCCCAGACCGTGGTGCGCGGCAGAAGCCGGACATTGTCGCGGGCCTCGAGCTGGGCGACGGTGCGCCGCACCCATTCAGCCGCCGGTGCGCCATCGATGGTTTCGCCCGACCAGTTGCCCGAACCGCCGAAACGCGGCTCGAGATCGGCCAGGACAACGCGTGCGCCTTGATCGGCGGCAGCCTTGGCGGCCATCAGCCCGGCCGGGCCGGAGCCGACCACAAGCACGTCGCAAAACGCGTTCATGCGTTCATAGCGGGCCGGGTCCTTTGCCGATCCGGCGCTGCCAAGGC
>NZ_RZSJ01000644.1:0-3367 GCF_003998025.1 Mesorhizobium sp. M8A.F.Ca.ET.021.01.1.1 | reverse complement strand
GGTCACGCCCTCCGGCATGTTGGCTTCCAGCGCGCCGAGCAGCCCGTCGGTCAACCAGATGGTCATGCACCGCGTCGCCGAATCCGTGTTCGACGGCCAGGTGGACAAGCTGATCGGCGCCTATCGCGAGCGCCGCGACGGGCTGTGCAGGTCGGAGGCCTGCTTCATCAGCACCAGCTTCTCGATCACGTGGCGCGGCGCGCAGACCCAGCCGACGCGCATGCCCGGCGACAGGATCTTCGAGAACGAGCCGCAATAGAGCGTGCGTGCCTTGTCGATGCCGCCGGAGCGCGCGCAGTCCAGTGCCAGGATCGGCGGCACGCCTTCGCCGTCATAACGCAGCGCCCGGTAGGCGGCGTCCTCGATGACGGCGATGTCGAGCTCGCCGGCAAGGTCGAGCACGGCCTCGCGCTGCTTTCGGTCCAGCGTGTTGCCGGTCGGATTGGCGAAGTCGGGCACCAGATAGGCGAACTTCACACGCCCGCCATTGGCGGCGGCAGCGGCGCGATAGGCCGCCGGCGTCATGTTGCCGCCTTCGGGGCGCAGCCGGTCGTAGCGCGGCTCATAGGCGTTGAAGGCCTGCAGCGCACCGAGATAGGTCGGCCATGTCACCAGCGCCGTATCGCCCGGCGACAAGAACAGCTTGCCGAGATAATCCAGGGCCTGCTGCGAGCCGGAGGTGATGAAGATGTTGGCCTCGTCGCACGCGATGCCGAGCTTGCCCATCTGTCCGGCAAGCCACTTCCGCAGCGGCAGATAGCCTTCCGAGACCTGATACTGCAGCGCCGCCCCGGCTTCCGCCCCGCCCAGCACATCGGCATAGGCGTCGCGGATGGCATCGGCCGGAAACAGCGAGGGATCGGGAATGCCGCCGGCGAACGAGATGATGTCGGGCTGGTCGAGCAGCTTCAGCAGCTCGCGGATTTCCGACGCCTTCATGCGCGACGAACGCGACGCCAACAGGTTCAAAAGGGTCAAGACACGCCTCCCGGACGTATTTACAATAGGTCAACCTGACTGACCTATATCCGCTTTGTCAGCCGATTTGAATAGTGCCTGAAAGGCTTCCGCTATACGCCAGTCGCCGTCGGCGTCCTGTCTAAAGGCTCTTCTTGTAACCATTATGGCTGGCGGTGAAGCCGAGCCCTTCATAGAAGCGGTGCGCATCCGCCCGGCCCTTGTCGGTCGTGAGTTGGACAAGGCCGCAGCCGCGCGCCCGGCATTGTCCGATCGCCCATTCGAACATCTTCTTGCCGATGCCGCCGGAGCGCCTGCCGCCGGCAACGCGAACCGCCTCGATCTGCCCCCGCCACGCGCCCTTGCGCGAGAGCCCGGCAAGGAAGGTGATCTGCAAGGTACCGATCACCGCCGCGCCGTCCACGGCCACCGCCAGCAGCTGGTTTGGATCGGCGTCGATGGCGTTGAAGGCATCGACATAGCCTTGCGCCAGCGGCAACGAGGCATCTTCGCGGCTCGCTCCCAGCGGATCATCGGCGAGCATGGCGACGATGGCTGGCAGGTCGGAGGCTTGCGCCTTGCGGAATTGGATGTTGGTCATGGCGGATGAGATACGGCCGGCAGTTCACCAGGGCAAGGTTCGGCTCCCCTTCCCCCTTCGTGGGGATGTTCCGGCTTGGCAACATGCTTCTCACGACAATGGGCTAGTGGCAGGCTGACATCAGATGTTAGGATGGTGAGGCACCTTCGAAGGTTAGCCTAAGCTATCCCATCTTCGTCATCCTAGGGCGAAGCAGGAGCGCAGCTCCGTCGCGGAGACCCTAGGATCCATGCCGGGACGCCTGCAACGACCAAAGCGGGGCAGGACACAACGCTACCACCCAGTGCCGCGGAACAACTCGAACCATTCCGGATTTGCTTTTTCGATCAGTTCGATCTTCCATTGTCGCGACCAGCGTTTTAGCGATTTCTCGCGCTGAATGGCATCGGTGATGTCGAAATATTCTTCATACCAGACCAGTCGCTGCACACCATATCGACTTGTGAAATACGAGCCTTTGCCGGACTTGTGCTCGGGCATGCGGCGACCGAGATCGTTCGTGACGCCAATATAGATGGTGCCACCCTTCTGGCTCGCGGTCATGTAGACATAGCCGGTCATAAGTTAAGGCTATCGGGTAACGCGTCGGGAGAACATCCTGGTTCCGCTGTGTCCCTCGGCGAACGTCACGGCATGGATCCTAGGGTCTGCGCTGCGTCGCTTCGCTCCTTGCTCCGCCCTAGGATGACGACGGTACGGATGCTCAGCCCAATTGTAGCTGCCACAGCCGCCGCACAGTATCACCAATCAATCCCCATCGGCAGGCTTGGCCTTGCCGCACTGCGCCAGCACCTTGCCGATGGCCGCGCTCGACCCCTTCAGGGGAAAGCTGATATCGCCATATTTGGCCGCGCTGACCGACACATCTCCCTTCGAGCGCAGCAGGTCGAGCAGCGGGTCGGCTTTCGCCAGATCGACCACGAAATAATTGTACATGGCCTCCAGCTGCAGCGTCTTGGTCACCGTCTTGCCATCGGCCTTGAAGTCGAACTCGCCGCTGATGCCCGGTTCCAGTTGCTGGCCGCTGTCACCCAGATCGTAGCTCAGCACCGGATTGTCGAAACAGGCCAGCATCAGCTGCGCATCGCCTTTCGGCCCGCCGCAGACGGAGGCCGTCAGCACGCTGCCGCCCTCGTCTTCCTCCATCTTGGCGCTCCAGCCGCAGGACGCGGCAAGAACCGGCTGCGCGCCGAGCAATGCCGCCAAGGCGCCGGCGGCAACGAGATATCTTCTCATGACTTCCCCCTCCGGGCATTTGCAGCACCCGCCGGCAGCATATAGGAAAAGCCGTTGAATGGCATTGCCGTCCGGCAAAGGCCGCGCGTCTTGGAGAGAGCGGTGTCGAGAGCCTGTGTTCGCCTGTGTCTTCTGACCGCCGCCCTGGTGGCCTTGCCGCTCGCCGCCCATGCCGAATGGAAGCCGGTCGAGAAGGTCGAGACCTATGCCATTTCAGGCCAGTCCGGACCGGAGCTCTACCGGTCGATCGGCGAGAATGGGCCGAATGTCGGCGTCGGCCGCGCTATCGCCCACACCAATTTCAAGCTGACCTGGACCAGGGACTATCAGCCGCGTGCCGGAGCCTGCGTGCTGGTCTCGGCCAAGCCCAGGCTCATCATCACCTACACCTTGCCCAGCCCCTCCTCGCCGCTGCCGTCCGCCATCCAGAAGAACTGGGAGGTTTTCCTCGCCGGGGTCAGCGCCCACGAAAAGGTGCATGGCGCGACCATTGTCGACATGGTGCGCAAGATCGAGGCGGTGACAGTCGGCCTGACCGTCGCGGATGACCCCAAATGCAGCAAGAACCGGGCC
>NZ_RZSJ01000643.1:0-3371 GCF_003998025.1 Mesorhizobium sp. M8A.F.Ca.ET.021.01.1.1 | reverse complement strand
TCTCTATACGGGGAGAGGATGCCGGCAGGCAGGTGAGGGGCGGCGCCGACATTTCTAATTATTCGACCTCATAAATAGAGACCCAAACAGTTTGACCACCAGCCCCCTCCTCGACGCCACGGGCGTCGCCAAGAACTACGGCGCGGTCGCCGCCCTGCGCAACGCATCGCTCTCCGTGCTGCCCGGCGAAGTTCACGCGCTGATGGGCGCCAATGGCGCCGGCAAGTCGACGCTGGTGAAGATCCTGACCGGCGCCATTTCAGCCAATGCCGGCCGCGTCCTGATCCGTGGCGAGGCGCGCGACATACGCTCGCCGGCAGCCGCGCGCCGCGCCGGGCTGTTGCCGGTCTACCAGGAGCCGTCGCTGATCCCCGATCTCGACGTGCTGTCCAATCTGCGGCTCACCGGAACGCCGGTCGAGCCGTTCCGCGCCTGGGTGCGCGAACTCGGCATCGCCGACCTCGACCTGCGCGACAGCGCGCGCGACATTCCATTGGCCGTGCTGCGCGTGCTTGATCTGGCCCGGGCGCTCGCCGTTGAACCCGACGTGCTGCTGCTCGACGAGATGACCGCGGCGCTGCCCGCCAACCTTGCCGAAAAGGTGCTGGAAGTGGTCCGCCGCCAGGGTGACGCCGGCCGCGCGGTGATCTTCATCTCCCATCGCTTCGTCGAAATCGCAGCCCTTTGCGACCGCGCCACCGTGCTGCGCGACGGCGAGACTGTCGGCGTCGTCGACATCGTGCCGGGCGTCGAGGAAAAGATCGTCGAGCTGATGCTGGGCACCCGTATCGAAAAGACCAAGATCGCCGCCCGAAGCGCCGGCGAGAAGGCGGCATCCGCCCCTGCCCGACCGCGCATCACCGTGAAAAACCTGCGCGTCGGCATCAAACTCGGCGATGTCTCCTTCGATCTCGCCGATGGCGAAGTGGCCGGCGTCGTCGCGCTCGAAGGCCAGGGCCAGGACGAGCTGTTCGCCGCCCTTGCCGGCTCGATCCGGCCATCCGGCGGCACGATCGAGGTCGACGGCCAGGCAGTAAAATTCTCACATCCGATCGACGCCATCCGATCGGGGATTGCCTATGTGCCCGGCGACCGTTCCGAGGCGCTCGCCATGCAGCGCTCGGTGCGTGAGAACATTGCGCTTCCCTTCAGCGCCGCCCTGCGCAACTGGGGGCCCATTCATATGCGCAAGGAGCGCGCCACGGTGGCAAGCGCCATCCAGCGCCTGCAGATCGACACCCGCGCCCAGGGCGAGGTGCAGCGCCTGTCCGGCGGCAACCAGCAGAAGGTGACCATCGCGCGCTGGATCGCGGCGGACGCCCGCACCATCCTGTGCTTCGATCCGACACGCGGCATCGATGTCGGCACCAAGCAGGAGATCTATAAATTGCTGCGCGAACTCGCCGGCCACGGCAAGTCGGTGCTGTTCTACACCTCGGAACTCGAGGAGGTGCAGCGCGTCTGCGACCGCGTTATCGTCATCTTCGGCGGCCGTCTCGTTGACATCTTTCCGGTCGAGGAAGCGGACGAACCGGCGTTGATGCGGGCCGCCTACGGCCTGCCGCGCGGCGCCAAGGCCGATATCGGCATCCTGGCCGATCCCCAGTCCCCGTCTTCGGGGACGATATCATGAACCATTTCCTGCGCCGCCAGGGCTGGGTGTCAGGCCTGTTCGCCTTGCTGATCATTCTGTTCATCGTCACAAAACTGATCCAGCCCGGTTATGGCAGCGGCGATTTCGGCTCGCTGGCGCGGGCGGTACTGCCTTACGCCTTTGCCGTCGCTGCCCAGACCGTCGTCGTCATCGCCGGCGGCATCGACCTCTCGGTCGCCGCCATGATGGCGCTGACCAGCGTCACCGCCGCCTCGATGATGGCGGGGGCCAGCGAGGAATACGCGCTGTTCGTCGTGCCCTTCGTGCTCGCCATGGGTTTTGTGCTGGGCGCCCTCAACGGCCTGCTCATCGTCGTCACCCGCGTGCCCGACATCGTCGTTACGCTCGCCATGCTGTTCGTGCTGCAAGGGGCGGCCCTGCTGGTGCTCGGCGCGCCGGGCGGCGCCGCGGCAGAATGGCTGAAGGCGATGATCTCGGGCACCGTGCCGATACCGGGCCTGCCCGACGCCATCGACGCCTGGCTGCCCAAGGCGCTGCTGGTGCTGATCGTCTGCCTCTGCGTGATCTGGGTCCCGCTCCGGCGCTCGCGCCTCGGCCTTTCCATCTACGCCATCGGCTCGAGCGAGCTGGCGGCGTTCCGCAGCGGCGTGCCTGTCGCCCGCACGCGCATCATCGCCTACGCGCTGTCCGGGCTGTTCGCGGCCATGGGCGGGCTGGCGCTGACCATGAGCACCGGCATCGGCGCTCCCATTCCCGGCCCCTATCTGCTCGCCAGCGTCGCCGCCGTGGTGCTGGGCGGCGTCGCGCTCGGCGGCGGCAAGGGCGGCCTGCTCGGCCCCATCGTCGCCGTCTTCGTGCTGCGCCTGGTGCGCACGGACCTGACGCTGCTCGCCATCGACCCCAACGTCACCGCCATTATCGAAGGCCTGATCATGGTCGCCGTGGTGATGTTCGGCGCGTTTATCACGATGCGGGGGCGGCAATGATGGGAGAGAGAAATATAGAGCGTAGCGCTCTACGGCGCCCCCCTCTGGCCTGCCGGCCATCTCCCCCACTTGTGGGGAGATTGGCTGTTGTTGCGGCTTTCGCCAATCTTCAACGTTGCAGAAAAGAGTGGGGCGCCAAAGCGGCCAATCTCCCCCCTTGTGGGGGAGATGTCCGGCAGGACAGAGGGGGGCGCCGTAGAGCGCTACCCTCCCAGAACATCGGACCCACCCCATGAGCACATCAGCGATCACCCCCGTCCCCCTCGGCCGCCGTCTAAAACGCTTCATGGCCGACCGGCCGCTCATCCCGCTGATCATCCTGCTGGTCATCCTGGTGGTGATCCTGCAGATCCTGCGTCCCGGCATCGTCAACGAGCGCTGGATCGCCAACACCATCAAATTCGCCATTCCGCTGGCGATCCTTGCCGGCTGCCAGACCATGACCATGTTGACCGGCGGCATCGACCTGTCGGTCGGCACGGTGGCGACGATGAGCGCCTTCATCATGGCGACGCAGATCGTCAGCCAGGACCCGGCGGTGGCGTTCCTGCTGGCGATGATGCCGGCGGTGCTGATCGGCCTCGTCAACGGCATCGGCGTCGGTGTCTTCCGCGTCCACCCGCTGATCATGACGCTGGGCACCAGCCTGATCGGCACCGGCTGTCTGCAGGTCTATCAGCGCACGGTGATCGCGTCGGGTGCCAAGATCCCCGACTTCCTCGCTTGGCTGGGCACCGGCGTCACCTACGGCTTCCCCAACGCGCTGCTGC
>NZ_RZSJ01000642.1:1798-3374 GCF_003998025.1 Mesorhizobium sp. M8A.F.Ca.ET.021.01.1.1 | reverse complement strand
GACCTCAGCGACGGCGCCGTACAGGTCGCTTCGCTCCATTATGTCGACCCGCAGCGCTTCGGCGATGCTTTTGCCGAAAGCATGGCCGGCTCCTATGACGTCAAGATCGTCCCCGAAAACGTCTCCGTGGCGCCGCGCGCCAACGCTGACGACCAGGCGCCGGCTTTCGCCGAAGAAATCATCCCTTTCACCAAGGACACGGACCTCACCGAGGCCTTTGCCGATTCGGGGTACACGGGCGACGATGCCACCGGCATGGCCGAAGCGATTGCCAAGCTGCTCAACGCCCCGGCGCTCAAGGCCGGAACCGTGTTGCGCGTCGGTCTCGAGGTCCATGGTGACGCCGCCAAGGTGGTTCGCACCAGCGTCTACGACAAGGCCACGCACATCGTCACCATCGCGCTCGACGATCGCGGTCAGTACGTGCCGGCGCAGGAGCCGGAACCCAATCCCGAATTGCTGACGGCGTTCGATGACTCGTCGGCTCCGGTGGTGGTGCGCGGCAACCTGCCGAACATTTATGACGGCATCTATCGGACCGCCTATTCCTACGGCATGTCCAAGGCGATGACTCAGCGGCTGATCAAGCTGCTTGCGTCCGATGTCGACTTCCAGTCGCGGCTCAATCCCGCCGATCGCCTCGAAGTGCTGTTCTCGCAGCCCGATGGCGATGACCAGACCTCCGACAATTCCGAGCTCCTCTACGTCTCGGCGACGTTCGGCGGAACGACGCGCAATTTCTACCGTTTTCAAATGCAGGACGGCAGCACGGATTATTTCGACGAGAATGGCAGCAGCGCCCAGCAGTTCCTGCTGCGCAACCCACTGCCGAACGGCAGATTTACCTCCGGATTTGGCGCTCGCAAGCACCCGATCCTTGGCTATGTCCGCATGCACACCGGCACCGACTGGGCAGCGCCCATCGGGACGCCGATCATCGCCGCGGGCAATGGCGTCATCGAGAAGGCCGGCTGGGCCGGCGGCTATGGCAAGCAGATCATCATTCGCCACGCCAATGGCTACGAAACCTCCTACAATCACCAGAGCGCCTTCGCCAAAGGCATCGCCGAGGGCGTGCGCGTCCGCCAGGGCCAGGTTATCGGCTATCTCGGTCAGACTGGCCTGTCCACCGGACCGCATCTTCACTACGAGTTGATCGTCAACGGCACCAAAGTCGATTCAATGCGTGTGCGCTTGCCGGTCGGCAAGGTGCTGAAGGGCGACGACCTCGTCGCCTTCAAGCGCGAGCGTGAACGCATCGACGATCTCCTGAAGCAGGAAGACGGCAACTCGCTGAAGGTCGCCAGCGCAAAGATCGAAGGCTGAGTCTTAGCCTTTGTGCTGCCGAGGTTCGGCGCGCCGCGGCCACGGCAGCGCCTCGCCGGAAATCGTCATCCACGCAATGACAGCGGAAAGCAGGCATAGCAGCGCGGTTACCGAGGAGACGGCGGAAAAAGCGGCGTCGCTGGCGGCGATTCTTGCCGCATCGAGTGCCGGCGAAAGTCCCGTTGGCGGCGGTTCGCCGAAGCCAGGCAGGCCGGGCCCGGCGTTTCCCTCCAGGGCATTGGCGTAGATC
>NZ_RZSJ01000642.1:0-1788 GCF_003998025.1 Mesorhizobium sp. M8A.F.Ca.ET.021.01.1.1 | reverse complement strand
GCGTAGATCCAGGCAGCGAGCGACCCCATCGCCGCCACCGCGATCAGACCGCCGATGCGCGAGACGGCGTTGTTGATGCCGGAAGCCGCGCCGGTGTCCTTGTCTTCCACCGCCGTCATGATCGCGGTCGACAATGGCGACACGACCAACGCCATGCCGAGTCCCATCAGCGCCATCAACGGGAAGATGCCAGTCCAGAAATGGTGAAAGCCGGCATGGGTGAGCAAGGCCAGCCCGGCGAAGGCAATCGCCACGATCAGACTGCCGCAGGCAATTGGAAGACGTGGCCCGATCCGGTCCGACAGCTTGCCGACGGGTCCTGACAAAAGCGCGATCGCTGCGGACAGCGGCAGGAAGATGAAGCCGACCCCGGCCGTGCTCAGCCCCCAACCGGCTATCAGCAGCATCGGCAGGTAAAAAAGATTGGCCGACAGCGCGAAATAGAGGAAGAACGTCGCGACATTGGCCCCGGCGAAAGCACCGATGCGAAACAGGCTGAGGTCGATCATCGGCTCGCGCTGCCGCCGCTCGAACAGGATGAAGACTACAAGCAGCACGGCGCCGGCGGCAATCGTTGGACCGGCCATGCGGCTCTCGCCGCTGGCGCTCATCGAAGTCAGCCCATAAGCGAGCGCTCCGAAGGCCAGCGTCGCAAGCGCACCACCGGCAAGGTCAAGGCTGCGTTTCTGCGTCGGCGCATCGGCCGGAATCTTGGCGAGCAGCAGATAGATCGAGATCAGGCCGAGTGGCAGGTTGACGGCAAAGATCGCCCGCCAGATGCCATCGCCGAAAGCCGACAGCACCAGGCCGCCGAGCACCGGGCCGAGAGCGGTGGTCAGCGCCGAGGCCGCCGCCCAGATGCCGATCGCGCGACCGCGTTCCTTCTTCGGATAAGCCTTGGCGATGATGGCGAGACTGCCCGGCACCATGATCGCGGCGCCAATCCCCTGGAGAGCGCGAAAAGCGATCAGCACGACAGCGTTCGGCGCCAGCGCACAGGCAAGCGAGGCCGCGACGAACAGCGCAATGCCGGCCACGAAAGCACGGCGGAGCCCGAACCGGTCGCCTGCAGCACCGCCGGCGAGGATCAGCGCCGAGAGCGTCAGCGCATAGGCATTGGAGATCCACTGCGCCTCGGCAAGGCTGGCGCCGAGGTTGACGCGGATCGCCGGCATGGCGATCGCCAGGATCGACCCGTCGATGAAGCCGAGCGCCGAGGCCAGGATCGCCGCGACCAGCACATAACGCCGCTGCGATTGCGGGCAGAACGTGCCATTCGCGACCGGAGCGGTCAGCGGAACGGCGGCGGCTTCATTGGGTGAATGCATGCCACCTGATTAGACCGGCGGCGCACCGGCAACAACCAGCCAGAGACTGGTTGCCCTTGAAACCAGCCCTATTGCTAGGGATCGCATCTGCCCCGATGCAAACCGCGGCAGTCATGCTAGGTTTTCTCCAGAGCCGGGGGCAGGAGATTCGATGAAGCGTCCACTCGAAGCCTCCGTTGAGGGGCGCGGCCGTATCGTCGGTATCACCGATGGCGTATTCGCCATCGCGCTTACCCTGATCGTGCTCGAGATCAGGGTGCCGGTGCATCAGGCGATTCATTCCGAACACGATCTGCTTGTCGCCATCGCCGCACTGGCGCCCCGCTTTCTGACCTATGCCTTGAGCTTCCTGACCCTGACCATCTTCTGGTTCGGCCAGCAGGCGCAGCATGGTTTGATCGCCAAATCCGACAGGCGGCTGGCCACGCTGAACCTGTGCTTTCTCGCCTTCATCGCGCTC
>NZ_RZSJ01000641.1:0-3384 GCF_003998025.1 Mesorhizobium sp. M8A.F.Ca.ET.021.01.1.1 | reverse complement strand
TGCCCATCTCGGATCGCAGCTCTCCGGCCACGAACTGGCGTCGGCCAATGCTGCTTTCGTGCTGTGCTATGGCGTCGGGATGGTGCTTGGGCCGCAGGCGATCGGCATCGGCATGGACAGTTTCGGGCCTTCCGGCTTCGGCTGGTCGCTCGGCCTTTTCTTCGGCGCCTACATCGCCCTGGTCTGCTTCAGGCTCGTTCGCAAGATCCTGCTGTAGAGCCCAACCCGTCGCTTATCGGCACTGCCCAGCGACAGGCTGCTGACAGAACCGTGTCAGCAGCCACCGGTTAAAAGGGTGTCCTAAAACACCTGAACCGAGGACACTCCGATGATCGACAGCGGCTTTGAAACCACTTCGCTGCGAATGACCCTCCTGCTGCTCGTCAGCTTCCAGGCTCCGGCTGCCGACGTCGACCGCATCATGGACGCGGTTGTGGCGATCGCACCGCTTGCCATGGGCAAGTATGACCGCAATGCCTATCAGTCGGCGCGCGGCATCGAGCGCTACAGGCCCCTTGAAGGGGCAGCGGCCGGCGCCGAAACCGAATTGCGCCGCCGCCCGGGCACGGTCGAGGTTTCCTTCGAATTACCCGACGACCAGGCGCTGGCGGCCCGCGTCGTCGAGGCGATTTTCCAGGCCCATTCCTATCAGGAGCCGGTGATCCGCATCCAGCCGATCCTTGCCAGCCGCTCCAAGGGGCTGGACGACCGCGCCAATCCGAATCGCTGGTGGAACACGACCGGAGACTGGAAGAAGGTCGCGGTATCAGAGGCGCAAACCGTCTGATTTATGCATACCGGGCAGCTTGAGCGGGCCACATCGGGTCCGCCGGGCTTGACTTTCCAGGCACGTTCTTTATGTGTCGCGCCAAGTTTCCCGCGTCCGGGTGTTTTCCCCGTGCTCCAGCGGCCAAAACTCCACGAACATAACGGACTGAGATCATGGCCAAAGCCGCAAACATCAAGATCAAGCTTCTGTCGACCGCCGACACCGGTTTCTTCTACGTCACCAGCAAGAACAGCCGTACCAAGACCGACAAGCTGTCGTTCCGCAAGTACGACCCGGTCGCCAAGAAGCACGTCGAATTCAAGGAAACCAAGATCAAGTAATCTGGGTTTTCCCTCTGGAATGCAAAAACGCCGCCCGATGGGCGGCGTTTTTGTTTGCAAGGCGGAAGGCTACGGCTGGGTGCGCTCAGCCCGGCTGAATTCATTCAGCCTGACTGAATTCATTCAGCCGATACGGTCGCCGCTTTCCCTGTCAAACAGATGCAGCGACGCCGGATCGGCCGCCAGCCGCACGACGTCGCCGGGTTTCACGCCCGCGCGGCCCATGGCAAAGACGCAAAGCTGCTGGCCGGCCAGCTTGACATAGAACTGCGTCGACAGGCCGAGCGGCTCCACCACACCGACTTCGCCTTGCAGCGCACCGTCATCGGCCAGCCTTATATGCTCGGGCCGCAGGCCGACGGTGATGACGTCGCCATCCCCGAGCGGCAATCCGTCCGGCAGCCGAAGCTTCTGGCCATCGGACAATACGGCGTCCATCTTGCCACCCTTCTCCACCACCGCCGGCAGGAAATTCATGCCCGGCGAGCCGATGAAGCCGGCGACGAACATGTTGGCCGGCCGGTCATAGAGATCGAGCGGCGCGCCGACCTGCTGGATCAGCCCGTCATGCATGACGACGATCCGGTCGGCCATGGTCATCGCCTCGATCTGGTCGTGGGTGACGTAGACCGAAGTGGTCTTCAATTGCTGGTGCAGGGCCTTGATCTCGGCGCGCATGTGGACGCGCAGCTTGGCGTCGAGGTTCGACAGCGGCTCGTCGAAGAGAAAAACCTTGGGATCGCGCACGATGGCGCGGCCCATGGCGACACGCTGCCGCTGGCCACCTGACAATTGCCTGGGCAGGCGTTGCAGGAACGTATCCAGCCCCAGCCGCCTGGCAGCACCATCGACGCGAGCATCGATCGCCGGCTTCTCGGCCTTTCGCAACATCAGGCTGAAGCCCATGTTCTTCGATACGTCCATATGCGGATAGAGCGCATAGGACTGGAACACCATGGCGATGTCGCGATCCTTCGGCGCGACATCGTTGACCAGCCGCTCGCCGATGCGGATTTCGCCGCCGGAGGCCTCCTCCAGCCCGGCGATCATCCGCAAAAGCGTGGACTTGCCGCAACCTGACGGTCCGACCAGCACGACGAACTCGCCGTCGGCGATCTCGAGATCGACCGCATGCAGGACGCGCACGGCGCCGTAATCCTTGCGAACCTTTTCGAGCGTGACAGAGGCCATCGATCATCCTTTGACGGCGCCGGCGGTCAGGCCGGTGACGAGATAGCGTTGCAGGAAGGCGAAGAAGATGCAGACCGGGATCAGCGCCAGGATCGACGCCGCCATCATCTGCCCCCAGTCGACGGCAAACTTGCCGATGAAGGTGAGCAGGCCGACGGCGAAGGTCTTCTGGTCGTCGCTGGAAATCAGCATCAGCGCGAACAGAAGCTCGCTCCATGCCGCGGTGAAGACGAAGCCCAGTGTCGCGCCCATGCCTGGCAGGGTCAGCGGCACGATCACCCGGCGCATTGCCTGCGCACGCGTGCAGCCGTCGATCATCGCCGCCTCTTCGAGGTCCTTCGGGATGCCGTCGAAGAAGGACTGCATCAGGAAGGTGGCGAAGGCAGTGTTGAAGGCGGTGTAGATGATGATCAGCCCGGTCAGACTGTTGATCAGGCCGATCTGGCCCATCACGCGGTAGATCGGCGGAATGACCATCACCAGCGGAAAGGTCTGGGTCAAAAGCAGCATCAGCGCCAGCGCCGCCTTGCCGCGAAAGGTGAAGCGCGACGTGGCGTAGCCGGCAAGCGTGGCGATCACCGTCACCAGGGCAGCCGTCGACACCGAGACGATGACGCTGTTGATGAAATAGCGCGGGAAATCGGTGGCTTCGAGCACGGTGATGAAGTTCTGTAGCGTCATGTGCGACGGCCAGAAGGTTATGCCTTCGGAATAGAGAAGCCGCTCCGGCGTGACCGAGATCTTCAGCGTCCAGTAGATCGGGAACAGTGCGAAGACCACATAGGCCGCGATTGCCGCGTAGAGACCGACGCCGCCGAAAACCGTTGTGAAGCAGAGCGTCCCGCGATCATCAGACGTGCCTCACAAGCGAGCGGCGGATGGCGATCAGCGCAATCGCATAGGCGATAAGCAGGACGAGCAGCAGCACGGCCACAGCCGAGGCATAGCCCTTGTCCAGCGACTTGAAGGCGCTGACATAGATGTAGACCGGCACCGTGTTGGTCGAGCCGGCCGGCCCGCCCTCGGTCATGACGAAGATCAGGTCGGCGAAGGTGGCGATCCAGATCGTGCGCAGCATCACCG
>NZ_RZSJ01000640.1:0-3387 GCF_003998025.1 Mesorhizobium sp. M8A.F.Ca.ET.021.01.1.1 | reverse complement strand
GCGGTGCTGCGGTCGATGATGGCCAGGTTCAGGCCGATGGTGCGGGCGGCGGAGTGACGCCGGAGCTGTCGGTGCGGCTCGGCTGAACGCTCCGGCATGGACGATGACCAGATCAGAATGCTGCTCATCGAGCAGCCGTAGGCGTTAACGTCAGACGACGCGCAATCCGGCCATCATCGCTGAAACGGGCACGGGACTTACGCGTTGGACAGATTGTCGGCCCCTTGCGAGTTGCGGAAACGGGGCCGCGTGGCGGTGACCGTTGCCGGCGGGCGATGCTCGCGAAAGGCCATGGCCAGCGTGCGCAGCGCCTCGCGCGACTTGATGTCCGAAAGCGTCGAAAGCAGCACGATCTCGGATGCCGGCAGCGGCGGCAGGCCGAATTTCCGGCTCACCTCGATCGTTCCGGGCGGCGCCAGTCGGCAGGAAAAGACCGATGTTGCGAGGCCGGCCGTGACAGCCTCGGCCACCGCAAAGGAGCCGCAGCCAAGGAACACTTCCGTCCAAGGAATTCCGACCGTGTCGAGCGCGCCGGTCGCGATGTTGCGGATGCCGCAGGATGGCGAGGATGCGGCCAGGTGCAGCGGCTCGCCGGCCCGGTGGACGAAACCCGGAGCGGCGTACCAGCCGAAATGCTCCGGCGCCAGCACCTCGCCGTCGCGACGGTCGTCCTCACGGCGGATGATCGCCGCATCGAGCTCGCCGCGGTCGAACGCGTCGAGCAGATCGCGCGAATCATCGAGCCGAACCTCGATGGTGAGGGCAGGATCATGCGCGCTGAGCCGCGCCAGCAAGGTCGGAACCTCGGCGCCGCCGACATGGGTGGCGATGCCGAGCCTGAAGCGGCGGCGGACAGCGGTCAGGCTCGCGACGGCGCGGTCGTGCGCGGCAAGGAAATCGCGCGCCGGCTCCAGGAATATTTCGCCTCGCGTGGAAAGTCGGACCAGCCGGGGCGTCCGCTCGATCAGTCTCTGGCCAAGCCGGTCCTCAAGCCGCTTCAGCCTGACGCTGACCGCGCCTTGCGTGCTGCCGAGTGCTTCGGCGGCACGCGTGAAGCTGCGGAGATCCGCAACGGTGACGAACGCCTTCACCGCTTCTACGTCCAGCGTCATGTCAGCTATCTCGCTTTGTTGTCACTGAAATAGCCAACCATGCAATTTTCAAATGATCAAGCCTGCCCTAACTGTGCAGTGCATGGCAGGCGGTCAGCAGATCGCCGTGCCCGGGAATTCGAAAGGTTTGACCATGGCTGTCCTCACCCGCCGAGGCATCGTCGTCCTGTTTGCCGCTTGCCTGGCATGCCTGATGTTCGGGCTGGAGATTTCAAGCGTTCCCGCCATCCTGCCGACGCTGGAAGAAGTGCTGCACGCGGACTTCAGGCAATTGCAGTGGGTGATGAACGCCTACACGATCGCGGTCACCACCGTGCTGATGGCGGTCGGCACCATCGCCGACCGTTACGGGCGCAAGCGCGTCTTCCTGGTCTCCATCGCCGCCTTCGGCCTGACGTCGCTGATCTGCGGCCTGGCGGACGACGTATCCACCTTGATCGTCGCCCGGTTTCTGCAGGGCCTGAGCGGCGGCGCGATGCTGATTTGTCAGCTCGCCGTTCTGTCGCACGAATTCAGGGAAGGCCGCGAGCGCGCGGTGGCTTGGGGCTGGTGGGGCGTCATCTTCGGTGTCGGTCTCGGCTTCGGGCCCATCGTCGGTGGCGGCATCGTCGCGATCTCGAGCTGGGAATGGGTGTTCCTCATCCATGTGCCGGCAACAGTCATGGCGTTTGTGCTGGCATTGACCGGCGTCCATGAATCGAAAGATCCACAGGCGGGCAAGCTCGACCTGGCGGGCATCGTGACGCTGTCGCCGTCGGTCTTTTGCCTCGTTTTCTACATCACGCAAGGCCCGGATCTCGGTTTCGCCAGTCCGACGGCACTGGTGATCCTCGGTGTCTCGATCGCGAGCTTCATCGCCTTCCTCATCGCCGAAAGGATCAGCAAGCGGCCGATGTTTGATTTCTCGGTCTTCCGGATCCGGCCGTTTTCCGGCGCCATCGTCGGCTCGGCGGCGATGAACCTCTCCTACTGGCCTTTCATGATCTACCTACCGATCTGGTTCCATGCCGGGCTCGGCTATGACAGCCTTTCCACCGGCCTTGCCTTGCTCGCTTACACACTGCCGATGCTCATGATGCCGCCCGTGGCGGAGCGGCTTTCGCTGCGCTACCAGCCTGGTGTCGTCATCCCTGCGGGGCTCGCCGCCATCGGCGTGGGGTTCATCGCGATGAAGTTCGGCAGCGCGGCCGCCGAGGCCAGCTGGCTGACGATGCTGTCTGGCTGCCTGATCGCCGGAACCGGCCTCGGGATCACCAACACGCCCGTCACCAACACGACGACGGGTTCGGTTTCGAGCGACCGCGCCGGCATGGCGTCGGGCATCGACATGAGCGCCCGCATGGTTTCGCTGGCGCTGAACATAGCGGTGATGGGCTTCATCCTTGCAAGCGGCGTGCTGGCACATCTCAGCCGAGTGCTGCCCGACCTCGATGCCGCCCAGCTGCGTCTCGCCGCCGAAGGGATCGCAGCCGGAAATCCCATCCCTGGTCTGCCTGATCCGATCGCCCGCGACGCGCTGCGAGATGGCTTTGGCTGGGTGATGCTCTATGGCGGCATCGGCGTCTGGATCATGGCCGCCGTCAGTTTCATGGTCTTCAGCGTCCGGCCGGTGCGGCGAGCCGAAGTTGAGTGTTCCGATTGAGCCGAGGACGCCGGCGCTCAGCCCGCCGGCTGCAGGGGGTCGCTGCCGATCTTGGACAGCAGGATCACCGCCTGGGTGCGGCTGTCGACGCCGAGCTTCTGCAATATGGCCGAGACATGCGCCTTGATCGTGGCCTCGGAGACGCCGAGCTCATAGGCGATCTGCTTGTTGAGCAGGCCCTCGGCCAGCATGCCCAGCACGCGGGTCTGCTGCGGCGTCAGCGCCTGCAGCCGTTTGATCAGGTCCGATATTTCGGGATCGCGTTCGACGCCGAGATCGACGCCGACGGGTGCCGCGATATCGCCCGCAAGCACCGACTGCACCGCGCCGCGGATTTCCTCCATGCTGGCCGACTTCGAGATGAAACCGGAAGCGCCGAGATCGAGCGCGCGCCGGATGGTCGCCGGATCGTCATGCGCCGACACCACGACCAGCGGCACCGCCGGATGGATGCCGCGCAGCGAGATCAGGCCGGAGAGGCCGCTGGCGCCAGGCATCGACAGGTCGAGCAGCACCAGATCGACATCTTCATTGGCCACGACCAGCGCCTTGGCACTCTCGAAATCGCCGGCCTCGTGAATGGCGGTGACATTGCCGATGCCGGCAAGCGCCTCGCGCAGGGCGCCGCGAAAC
>NZ_RZSJ01000063.1:0-17297 GCF_003998025.1 Mesorhizobium sp. M8A.F.Ca.ET.021.01.1.1 | reverse complement strand
GCCCCGGTCGCGCAAGCCGCCGACAAGCCGACGGACCCGCAGATCGCCCATATCGCCTATACGGCCGGCGTCATCGACATCGAGGCGGCCAAGCAGGCGATCAAGAAATCAAAGAGCAAGGAGGTGATCGATTTCGCCAAGGACATGGAGCGCGACCACGAAGCGGTGAACAAGCAGGCGCTCGATCTCGTCAAGAAGCTGAAGGTGAAGCCCGAGGACAACGCCACCAGCCAGGCGCTGACCAAGGCCGCGACTGAGGAACGCGCCAAGCTCGCCAAGCTGAAAGGTGCGGCTTTCGACAAGGCCTATATCGAAAACGAGGTCGCCTATCACAAGCAGGTCAACGGCGCGCTCGAAACGCTGCTCATTCCCTCGGCCAGCAATGCCGAACTGAAGAGCCTGCTTGAGACCGGCCTCAGGATCTTCCAGGGCCATGAGCAGCATGCCGAACACGTTGCCGGCATGCTGAAATGAAAGCAGGCGCCTTGAAACGTCTGACGTGGCTGGCAATGCTGGCGCTGACCCTTACGGCGGCGCCGGCGGCGGCCGCAACCATCCAGGTGACGATCGACAGGCTCGTCTACTCGCCGGCCAGCGTCGATGCGAAGGTCGGCGACACGATCGAGTGGGTGAACAAGGACGTGATCGCCCATACGGCTACGGTGAAGGGTGGCTGGGAGGTGATGATCCCGCCGAAGAAGTCGGCAAGCCTGAATTTGAAGGCGGCGGGAACCATCGACTACTTCTGCCGCTTCCACCCCAACATGAAAGGCCGCTTGGTGGTGGCGCCGTGAGACTGAGAGATCGATGGCGAAAAGACCACTTCGCCGTCGATCGGAATATTAGAGCAAATCCAGGAAAAGTGCGTGGCGGTTTTCCGTCCGGGATTGCTCCAGGTCTATCGGCCACGGCTCTCTTTGAAGGTTCGGTGACTTGTGTTGCTCCCGCTAGACGTCAAGGGCCGTGTGGCGGCGAAGGCGTCCTGGTCCGCGTCCCGCGCCGGTCGATCGCCAACGAGGCTCGCCGCGCCTCATCGGGCCGTGTGATATGGGTCCACGAACCGTCGTAGCTCGGCTTGCGCCGCTCGATCCACGCATTCAGCCCTTCACGCAGGTCGGCGGTCGGAGCCATGCGGGCGAATTGCTCCGCCTCAATCAGCAGCCCCTCGGCAATACCCTGGTTGAGGCCCCTCGCCACCGCCGTGAGAATGCCGGTGACGGCCGGTCCGGAATGCCGCAGGATACGCTTGGCCAGATCAAATGCCGCCGGCATCAGTTCGGCATGCGGAACAACCTCGTTGACGAGACCCAGCTCAAGCGCCCGCGGCGGCGGAAACCAGTCGCCCGTCAACAGCAGTTCGAGCGCCCGCTTGCGCCCGGCCAGCCTCGGCAGGCGTTGGGTTCCACCAAAAGTCGGCGGCATTGCAAGGTTGATTTCGGGCTTGGCGAACAGCGCACGGTCACTGGCGATGGCGAGCGGAACGGCCTCGGTGATTTCGCAGCCACCGCCAAAGGCAATGCCGTTGACGGCAGCGATGACCGGTTTGCGGAACGCTTCCAGCCGTGCCGTCAGCCGCTGCCCGCGCATGACGAAGTCGCGCATTGCGATATCGGCGCCAAGCGCCACGCTGGCCGAGAATTCATGGATGTCGCCACCCGCCGAAAAAGCCCGCTCCCCTGCTCCGGTGAGGATGACAACCCGGACGCCGTCATCGACTTCAATGTCGTCGAGAACCGCAAGCAGGCGATCGATCAAGGCATAATTCAGTGCATTGAGCTTTTCGGGACGATTGAGGGTGAGGACGGTAACCCCGTCGCGGGTCTCGCTCAGGACAAGATCGGTCATTTGGCTTCCTTCCAGCTTGTTGACGAGTTGGAAGGTTACGTCGTTCGCACCTTGTGTATATTCACTAGTCGGTATACTTAGACCCATGGCCGAAGCACAAAGCCCCACCCGCAAGCGCCTAGTCGATGCCGCAACCAGATTGTTCTACGCGGAAGGAATCGGCCGTGTCAGTGTCGACGCCGTCGCCGAGGAAGCGGGCCTCACCAAGCGGACGCTCTACTACCACTTCAAGAGCAAGGACGACCTCATCGCAGCCTATCTCGACGGCCGCGATCAGCCCAATCTGAAACGGATGGCCGGCTGGTTCGAAGCCGAGCAAGGGGGCGTGGACAGCAAGGTCGAAGCCATCTTCACCAATCTGGCCCGGGCCACGCGCCATCCAAAATGGAAGGGATGCGGCTTCCTGCGCACAGCTGCCGAGCTTGCCTCGATGCCTGGACACCCGGCGGTCGAGGTCGGGGCGCGGCACAAATCCAACTTCGAGACATGGCTGGCCACGGAATTGTCCGGGCACGATATCGAGGGGCCGCAGGCACTGGCCCGCGAGATCGTGCTGCTGATAGACGGCTGCTTTTCGATCATGCTGATCCATCGCAATCCCGACTACGTCGAAGCCGCCGGACGAGCCGCGGCGACGCTGGTCAGGGCGCGGATGTCGGTCAGTCAGATGCAGGGCTAGGCCCCGAACGCCAGCCACGCCGTACCGGCGGCGAGCGTGATCAGTGTCAGCGGCAGGCCGACCTTGAAGAAGGCACCGAAAGACAACGGTGTACCAGCGGCCTTGGATTGTTCGGCGACGATCAGGTTGGCGACCGAGCCGAGCAAGGTGAAGTTGCCGGCCAGCGTCGAACTCATGGCCACCACCAGCCAGGCGCGCTCGGGGTTTTCCAGGCCGGGTATGAATGGCCTGAGCGCCAGCACGGCAGGAACATTGCTCATGATGTTGGACAACACGGCGGTGAACCCCGACAGCCTCCAGACGTCGTCGAGCCCGATGTTCTTGGCGGAGGCGATCATGTCAGGCGTCAGCAGCGTCTTTTCCGCGCCGGCAACCACCACGAACAGACCCGCGAACATGAACAGCAGCGGTCCGTCGATCTCATGGTAGATGCGCGATGGCTTGATGGCGCGCGTGAGCAGCAGGATGGCGCCGCCGATGAGCGCCGCCTTGGCTACGGGAACACCGGCGAAGAAGGCGATCGCCAGCCCGATGCAGACGACCACGGCCTTCAGCACCTGGCCACGATGCATGCGGCCGCGCGAGATGTGTGGCGCCAGTTCGCCGTTGCGCCTGAATTCGGCGCGATAGACGATCCGCACAATGACGATGACCGCGACAAGGCCGAACAAGGCGACCGGCGCGAGCGCCGCCGAAAAGGCCGGATAGGAAATCCCCGACAGCGCGCCGATGACCATGTTCTGCGGGTTGCCCGTGATGGTGGCGACGCTGCCGCAGTTCGAAGCGGTGGCGGTGGCGATCAGATAGGGGATCGGATTGCGGTTGATGACACGGGTGACGTGGACGACGATCGGCGCCATGACCAGGCAGATGGCGTCGTTGACCAGGAAAGCCGACAGCACGCCGGTAAGGAGCGTCACCATCACCAGGAGCATGAACGGCGCATGCGCGTGCTCGATGGCAATGGCGCCGAGACCGCGAAAGGCACCCGATACTTTCAGATGCGCCACCACGATCATCATGCCGAGCAGAAGCGTGATGGTGTCGAAATTGATGGCGCGATAGGCATCCTCCATGCTGAGCGCGCCGATGGCGATCATCGCTGCGCCGCCAAGCAGCGCAATGCCCGCGCGGTCAAGCCGCAGGCCAGGGATGCGGCCGATGGCGACGCCGGCATAGGTAAGGACCAGGATCAGCAGTGCCGCGCCGCCCATCAATGTCATCGGTAGAAGCCCTGCTCGATCTGCCCGCGCGCCGATGCCGGCCGCCCGCGATTCACGTGATGCCAGCTTTAGCGCGATGTCGGGATTGATGCCAAACGGCTAGGTGGCTTGTTGGCGGAGAATATCCGAAGGCAGATGGCGCGGTGCGGCTAACGCCGATAGAAATCCAGCCGTTCTTGCAACGCCTGCGATGAAAACATCTGCTCGACGGTCAGCCGCGCCTTGCGGCCGACCGTCGCCCGCAGGCCCGGGTCGGCTTTGAGATCCGCCAGGATCCGCGCCGCCTGTTGTGTCGTTTCGAACAGGAAGCCGTTTTCGCCATGTCTGATGTGGTCGACGTAGCCACCATGCGAATGGCAGACCACGGGCAGGCCGCAGGCCATCGCCTCGAACACCACCCGGCCGAACGTCTCCACATGCGAACCGGTGCGATAGTAGAAGACGTCGAGCGTCGGCAGGAACTGTTCGGCGGCGAATTCACCCTGCGGCAGGAGTTCGAGTTGCGGATGCGGCGCGAGCTTGTCCTTGAGCGGCGTGCCGCCCTGAATACGGACCGCGGTGCCATCGCCAAGCAATGCCTCATAGAGCGCCACATCGTCGCGGTGATGCTTGTCCGCCGTGTCGCGGCTCAGCCGCCCCACCGTGAACGGACCGTTTGGCCTTGCCCGTCGTGGCGAGAAGCGCCCGATATCGATCGGCGAGGCATGGACGACGCCTTCGACCTGCAGCACGCGCCTCTGAAATTCGGAGATCAGCACCAGTTCGGCAGCCGGCCAACGCAGCAGGCGCGGCCTGCGTGTCGTCAGGGCGATGAGCTTGGGATGAAAGGTGTTGAAGACATAGATCAGCCGGCGCGGCCGCGGGATCAGGTAGGGCCACATTTTGTTGCGCCAATGCGCGCCAAGAAAGACATAGGTGCCGCCATCCGGCACATTGCGTGTTGCCGGCGAGACGCGGCGTATCGGAAATTCCTGCATCAGGCCTTCGGATACGCGCGACGAGGTTGCCCACAGGCACACCCGTGAGTCGGCGCCCAAGAGCCGGTACAACTCCAGGGTTTCGCGCTCACTGCCGCCAAACTGGTTCTGAAAGCCGTTGAATAGATGGATCATGGTCGCGGTGCTTACTCGGCTCTAGCCGGGCGTCTCGCCATTCAATTGCCTGCACCCAAGGGCCGTGCTGTACCCGCGAATGGCACGATCGAGGGACTAAGAAGCAGGACTATTTCTGGCGATACTCCGTACATTACTGCCCGGAGGAAGCACACGGATAATCAAGCGTCAAGCAAGCGGTGGGTGTCAGCCTACTACGAGGCTGCCGTCAGTGCAGGGTAGCGGCGCTGGCCGGAGACGCCAGGGAGGCTTCCGCCGGATCGAAGCTGACCTGATCGCGTCCATTCGATTTCGCGGCATAAAGCCGTCTGTCGGCGGCCGAGAATATTGCCTCGTAGGTGGTCGGCCCGCTGAAGCTGGTACCGCCTATGCTGACGGAAAGCGGACAGGAGCGGCCGCCCGGGGAAAAGTCCATTTCGCGTATCCGTCGGCGGATGCTTTCGGCAACCAGCCAGGATTGCGAGGGGTCGACACCGGGAAGGAATACGCCGAACTCCTCGCCGCCGATGCGTCCGACGATATCGCCGCCGCGCAGCTGGCCCTTGATCGCCTGCGCGATCAGCTTGAGCGCCTGGTCGCCGCAATCATGGCCGAGGCGGTCGTTGATCGACTTGAAGTGGTCGGCATCGATGATCAGCAGCGCGCCGGAACGGGTCTCTTCCTGCTTGCGGGTCTGCTCGAGATAGGCCTCGACCAGCATAGAGAAGGCGCCGCGGTTCAGCACTGCCGTCAGGCTGTCCGTCGCGGCGATGACACTGAGGTCGCGCTGGGCTATCGCCAGTTGGCGGATCTTCCACATCAGGAAAAACAGAAACGAGCCACCCAGCACCAGGGGCAGCAGAAGGTCGGTCAGCTTCGCGCGCCAGACAGACTCGGGCGAAAGATAGGGGAAATTGAACGAATCGACGAAAAACGCCACGGCAATGAAGAATGCCGTGCCGGCGGCGGTGACGGCGATCACCCTGCCCCAGCTGGTCGGCGACAGGTCCAGCTTCATCCCCTTCACTCCGTTAGCCGTCCCTACTATGACGTGCCAACGCAAACAAAATGATAAGACTTTCCTTTCAATTCGAGATCGGATGGCAGGGAGACGGGATCGGATGGCCGGGGGCGGGCACGATCGCCAACAGGCGGCCGTGCCCCGGTGGTTGAAGGCTCATCGGATTCCTGACAGGGAGAATTCCGAAGTCAGCGGTTGGACGCCTGTCCAGCCGCCTCGACGACGAAGGATGCCGCGATCATGTCGTCGGCATCCAGCCACAAGGAACCGTCGCCGGCCCCCATGATGGCGGCGACCTTGTGAAAGGTTTTCATTTCATGGCCGGAAATTTCGGCATCCTGCATGCGGGCCCTGAGTTCGGCGATGCGCCGCACCAAGGCAGGGGACGTTCCAATCTCACGTTTCGACATGGCCTGGCTTCTCCTCCCCCAACCCATTCTCGTTGTGCCCGCCCTACCCTATTCGCCGGACCGCACATTGCCTTTTCATGAGGCTCCACGAATACAAGGCCCCGAACGCCTGGGCTTGGCCGAGGTTCCAACAGGACAGATCACGAAATAATTCCAGGGCCCCCCGCGCCGGTGGGCCCGAGACTGCCGTTTCAGGCTTCCATTGCACGGCGTCGCGGCACTGGCAGGCAAGGGTGAGGATTGGTTGACCTCGTCAGGTCATGCGGCGTAAGCCTTTGAAATTATGGCGATCCCGACAGGATTCGAACCTGTGACCATCGGCTTAGAAGGCCGGTGCTCTATCCAGCTGAGCTACGGGACCGCTGGCCGGCTCGGGGCCGGTAGATGTTCGCGCTGGGCTAGCCGGTCAATGCGTCCAGGGCGTCCTGCGGTCATAGCGGAAATTCTCCGCATAGGAAATCTGGCGGCGCTTGGGCTCTTTCGGCTCTTCGACGCGGAAGGCAAGCCCTTCCTTTTCGGCGTAGGCGACGGCCTCTTCCTTGGTGCCGAAGGTGAGCCTGATCTGGCTTCTCATGTCTCCCGACGTGGTGTAGCCCATCAGGGGGTCGATCTTCTTGCGCATCTCGGGATCGAATTCCAACACCCAGTGGCCGGTCTTGGCCTTGCCGGACTGCATCGCGGTTTTGGCTGGGCTGAAAATGCGCGCGGACATGGCCACCTCATTGTTGTGCAAGGCGGCATCGCCGCCCTAGGGCCGTCATTACTGCGCATTGGCAGCGGCGGCAAGGTTTTTGCACTTGCCATGTAACACCGAAATGAATAGGCAACAGACCGTTCGGAGTGTAGCGCAGGCTGGTAGCGCATCTGGTTTGGGACCAGAGGGTCGGGAGTTCGAATCTCTCCACTCCGACCATCCCTTCTTATCCCATGCGATCTAGGCGCCCTCGCCGGCGACGAGAGCCGCAATCAAGGCCGCCGTGCTTGTCTTGCCCTTGATTGTCCTCGTTTCGCGCCGGCCAAGGTGCGCGCCTTCATCGACTTCGTGCAATCGCGTCTGGATTGAGCGAGCATCAAGGGCTTTTGGCCAATATTCGGGCTTCATCATTTCAGGCTCGCTTCCCTCGCTATTGCCGGCTTAAACTCCGGCAAAATGGGGGATTTGCGGTGCTTGGGATCGATGCTTGGGTGTCGCTGTTCGGGCCGGCCTATTTTGCCTATGCGGGCGTGACGGTTCCCTTCATGGTGGCGTGGGCGATCGCCTGTGCGGCCTTGGCGATGTGGAACAATCGCGAGAGCCGCGGGCACGCCAGGCTGGCACCAGGCATCGTTGCCTCCCGTTCGTGGGCAGCCAGCACCGGGATTTTTGTGCTGGTCGCGGCCTGCTATATTGCCTCGCATTCAGCCGTCTATCTGTTGGTCCGGCATTTCGTCAGACTTTGGCTGTGATTGGCCGCAAGTGAAAGGCAAGCTCGCCGGGCGAGAACCCCAAGCACCTCATTCCCGGCGAGCCTACAACCTGATTTGGAACGCAATCAGGACCGGGGTCAGCCGGCAAGCTCACGCTGCAAGATGGGTGCCAGCTGTTATTTCCCGAAATGGGACGGCGGTTGCGGAGCGATTGTAACATCGAGGCACTCTAAATCTCGAATTCGCCCTGCCCCTCGTCCATGGCGTTGACGGTTTCGGCCGCCAATGCCCTTGTGATCGCCATCTTGCGCTCCAGCGCGGTGCGATCCAGACGCTCCACCACGCGCATCGCGGTGGCCAGCGAACGCTCGATGCGCCGCACCAGATACTGCACGACATGCGGTTCGACCTCGACCTGCCGGTCGGCGAACAGCTTGGTGATGACGCCGGCGAGCAGGAGATCGTCGGGCTCGTGGATCTCGACGGTCGCCGCCGCCTTCAAACGCGAGGCAAGATCGGGCAGCTTGACGCCCCAGGCCGACGGAAAGCGTCGCGCCGTCAAGAGCAGCGTCGAGCCGGCACCGCGCACGGCATTGATCAAATGGAACAGGCCCTGCTCATCGACCGCGCCGATATCGACATCGTCGATCAGCGCCGGCCGCGCACCGAGATTGGCGATGCTGTCGCCCATGCGCCTGGCGTCGACGGCAAGCGCGTTGGCGCGGGCACGCCAGATCGAGGCCAGGTGCGTTTTGCCCGAACCAGCGGGGCCTGCCAGCACCACCACCGGTGCTGGCCAATCCGGCCAGCGGTCGACCAGCGCGGCCGCCTGGTTGTTGGTGCCGGAGACGACCAGCTCGTCGCGCGAATAACCGGTGCCGTGGCCGAGATCGAGCGGCAGCTGGCGCGGCGGGTCGGTTCGCTGGGCAGTCACTTCAGCGACGCGGTTGCGTGCGGTGGCCGCCGCCGCGATCGGCCGGCAACGGCGGCGCGAGCTCTGTCGCATGGCCCTTGTAGAGCGGCGATTCCAGGTAGCGGGCGATGGCGAAGCGTACCAGAACTGCCACCGCCGCGGATGCTGGAACGGCAATCAAAAGCCCGACAAAACCGAACAGCGCGCCGAAGGCGAACAGCGCGAACATCAGCCACACCGGGTGCAGGCCGACGCTTTTGCCGACCAGCCTGGGCTGCAGGATGTTGCCTTCGATGAACTGGCCGATGAAGAAGACCACGGCAACGGCGACGATCATCGTCCAGTCCGGCCAGAACTGGACGAAGGCAACGCCGACGGCCAGCACCAGCCCGGTCAATGAGCCGACATAGGGGATGAAGGAGATCAGCCCGGCGAACAGGCCGATGAGGATGGCGAAGTTCAGCCCCGTCAGCGTCAAGCCGGTGGCGTACATGGCGCCCAGCACCAGGCAGAGCGTGCCCTGCCCGCGCACGAAGCCGGCAGTGGCGGTGTTGATGTCGCGCGCGATGGCGCGCACCGTCGCGACGTTGTCGCGCGGCACCCAGCTGTCGATGACCGCCACCATGCGGTCCCAGTCGAGCAGCATGTAGAAGGCCACGACCGGCGTCACCACGAACAGGCTGACCACCGAGACCAGCGCCATGCCCGAACTCCACAGCGAGGTAAATACGGTGGTGATCAGGCCAAAGCCGGAAGTCAGCAGCGAATTCAATCCGTCGCGCAAGCCATTGGCGTTGACGCCGAATCTCTGTTCCAGCCATTTCGGGTCGAACGACGTGATCAGGCTCTGCAACCGGGTCAGGTACTCCGGCAGCTTGCCGGCGAAATCGGTCATCTGCGTCGCCAGCACCGGAATGAGGATGACGAAGGCCAGCACCAGCACGATCAGGAAGGTAATGAGGATGACCACCGTCGCCATGAAACGGCTGAGGCCGAGCCGCTGCAGCCGGTCGGCGACCGGATCGAGGAAATAGGCAAGCACCATGCCGGCGACGAAGGGCAGCAGGACGCCGCTGAAGACATAAAGGAAAAGCGCCAGGATCGCGGCACCCGCCAGCCAGAAGAAGATCTGGCGGTAGAAGGTCGAAGCCGCCTCTGCCTCCGCCGCCGTCTCGCCGGCCGGAACGTCGACGACCATCTGGTCGTCGACGGTCTTGCCCCGCGTCACCGCTTTGCGGGCAGCCGGCTTGCGGGCAGCCTTGCCGTCGATGGGCTTGTCAGCCCGATTTACCGCCTTCGCCATAGCCGTTCATATGCCTCAGCCAAGCCACGAGATAGGCCGCGGCCGAAGCCACGGTCAAGACCCCGGACAGCAATATGAGGGCGGGCCGCAGAGGGTCGAGGTGCACGGCAAAGGCGAGTTCACCCAGCACGACCGCCGCCAGCACGATCTGTATGGCGGTATTGGCCTTCGACACAAGAAACGGTTTTATCTCGACCGGATGGGCCATCACCGTGGACAACAGAACCGCGCAGACGATCAGCGCGTCGCGTGACACCATGGTGACGACCAGCCAGAGCGGCAATTGCCCGATGAAGCCCATGACGACGAACACCGAAACCAAAAGCAGCTTGTCGGCCATCGGATCGAGATAGGCGCCGAGCGTCGACTGCTGGTCGAAGCGGCGGGCGATGAAGCCGTCGATGCCGTCGGAAACGCCTGCAATAACGAAGCCGGCAAAAGCCCAGTCCCAGCGCGCCTGCAGCATGGCCAGCACCACGGCAGGCACCAGCACAAGGCGCAGGATGGTGATCAGGTTGGGGATGGTCAAAGTATTACCCCGCCGTATTATGCCTGGAGATAGATGAGGGAGATGAAGGGTCGAGGCAAGGGAGCAGCCTGGGGCGAAGCAAACGTTGTGTGCGATGCCCCGGCTATCCACGCTTTTGTCGGGCCAAACGGCGCCCGGTTCGGCCGTTATCCTTGCGGACCGAAACCGTTCATGCGAAGAGCCCGCAAACGAGCAGGAAAATTGCGATGAGCAAGCGCGAAACCGGCCAGCATAAAACGGGCCAGAACAAAACGGCCAAGCGCAAGAACGGGCTCACCTATGCCGAGGCCGGCGTCGATATCGATGCCGGCAATCTCATGGTGGAGAAGATCAAGCCGCTGGTGCGCGCGACACGCCGGCCGGGCGCGGATGGCGAGATCGGCGGCTTCGGCGGTCTGTTCGATCTCAAGGCTGCCGGTTTCACCGATCCGGTGCTGGTCGCCGCCAATGACGGTGTCGGCACCAAGCTCAAGATCGCCATCGATGCCGGCAACCACGACACGATCGGCATCGACCTGGTCGCCATGTGCGTCAACGACATCGTCGTGCAGGGCGCGGAGCCGCTGTTCTTCCTCGACTATTTCGCCACCGGCAAGCTCGATCCCGACCAGGGTGCCGCGATCGTCGGCGGCATCGCGCAGGGCTGCCGCCAGGCCGGCTGCGCGCTGATCGGCGGCGAGACCGCCGAAATGCCGGGCATGTATCACGGCAAGGACTATGACCTTGCCGGCTTTGCGGTGGGCGCGGCCGAACGCGGGCAGCTTTTGCCCACCGACGACATCGTCGAAGGCGACGTGCTGCTCGGGCTAGCCTCCTCCGGCCTGCATTCGAACGGTTTCTCGCTGGTGCGCCGCATCGTCGCCGCCAGCGGCCTGGCGTGGAGCGATCCGGCACCGTTCAACGATGAGGCGACGCTCGCCGGGGCGCTGCTCGAGCCGACCCGCATCTACGTGAAATCGATCCTCAAGGCGATTCGCAACACGCATGGCATCAAGGCGCTCGCCCACATCACCGGCGGCGGCTTCCCTGAAAACATTCCGCGCGTGCTGCCCAAGGACTTCTCGGCCGAGCTTGATCTCGAGGCGATCGACGTGCCGCCGGTGTTCTCGTGGCTGGCGAAGACCGGCGGCGTTGCGCCGGAGGAGATGATGCGCACCTTCAATTGCGGCATCGGCATGATTTTGGCTGTCGCTTCGGGGCAGGCGGCGCAGGTCGCGGCCGTGCTGCAGGAAGCCGGCGAGACGGTGACGCCGATCGGCCGCATCGTGCCGCGCCGCGACGCCGGCGTCATCTATCGGGGCTCGATCGGGCTATGAGCGCGCCGAGAAAACGCGCGGTCGTCCTGATATCGGGGCGCGGCTCCAACATGACCGCGCTGATCGCGGCCGCCAGCGATCCGGCCTTTCCGGCCGAGATCGTCGCCGTCATCTCCGACAAGGCCGACGCCGCGGGCCTCGGCATCGCCAGGGCACGCGGCATCGCCACGCAGGTCATTTCCCGCGCCGACCATGGCGGCAAGCAGGCACATGACGCGGCGATCGACGCGGCACTCGCGGCCTTCAATGCCGACATCGTGGCGCTGGCCGGCTATATGCGCATCCTGACCCCCGGCTTTGTCCAGAAATGGCAGGGTCGCATGATCAACATCCACCCTGCCTTGCTGCCGGCCTTCAAGGGGCTCGATACCCATGCGCGCGCGCTGGCAGCCGGCATCCGCATTCATGGCTGCACGGTGCATTTCGTGACGCCGGAGATGGATGACGGCCCGATCATCGCCCAGGCGGCGGTGCCGGTGATGGTCGGCGACAATGCCGATACGCTGGCAGCGCGCGTGCTGAAGGCCGAGCATCGGCTCTATGCGCTGGCGCTGGGACTGGTGGCCGAAGGCAAGGCACGCATGGAGGCGGGCCGCACCGTGCTTGCCCACTTCGCCGACGATGCCGAGAACGGCACCTCGGTGGTGATGGCGCCCGACCCGCTGCGTGAGGAAGCCGACCTGGAGCATCTGGCGCGGATCACGCCCTGAGCCGAGAACGCGGCCATGAAACAGCTTCTCCTGCTTCGCCACGCCAAATCGAGCTGGGATGATCCTGATCTCGATGATTTCGACCGGCCGCTCGCGGAACGTGGATTGAAGGCAGCCCGATTGATCGGCCGCGAGCTTGCGGCGCGCGACTGGCTGCCGGATCAGGCGCTGGTGTCGTCGGCGCTACGCACCCGCGACACCTGGCGATTGGTGGCCGCGGAGTTGCCGGTGCATCCACGAGTCGCGTTTGCTCAGCCACTCTACGAAGCTTCGGCTGCGGACATTCTGGACCAAATCCATAAGGCCGACCCGTCGAGCCTTTGCCTTGTGGTGGTTGGCCATAATCCGGGGCTTGAGGACCTGGCAGAACAGCTTGCCGGACCGCGATCGGAGGCGAAGGCGCGCAAGAGGCTTGAGGAAAAGTTGCCGACAGCAGCCCTTGCGCGCCTCGTCTTCGAGGGCGAGTGGTCCGCCCTGTTCTCCGCGCGGCTGACGCATTGCCTGCGCCCGAAGGATTTAAGCTAGAACCCATGCCAGGCGGATGCGGCGGACAGTCCGCCGCGCCCGAGACATCAGTTGCCCCAGATGCCCTGGCCGGGCTCCGGCCAGTCGATGGCGGGCTTCATCTTGGTGTCGGCAGCCTTGTGGCTGGTCATATTCGTCTTGTTGTCGACGGCGCCGGTGACTGCGTGATCCACGCCAGCGACCGGGGCAACCGGCTGGTTGGCATTGTCGGAGCCAAAGTGGTCGCTGCCGGCGAACGCACCTCCGGTTGCGATAAGGATAGCGGCGGTAGCGAGAGCAAGCCTGTCCATTTCAATCTCCTGGTTCATCCGTTGGGCGGCGTCTTGGGAGGACGGTTCCGCTGAGGAGAAGACCAGAAGCAGCCTGGTTTTATTCCTGAACGCGAAATGTTTTTTGCCGACTGCGGAGATCGGCTGATGAAGCCAATGCCTTGGGCTCATCCAAAAAAAACAAGAGCCGCGAGCCAAGCCCACCGCTCTTTGTCGTCGAGGTCGTCGAGGCCCTGCGTGGATCAGTTGCCCCAATTGCTCTGGCCTGGGTCCGGCTGATTGGAATCGTCGCTCGGACAGTTTGGAGGTTTCGCCGGCCACGGCCCAAGCCGCATTTGCCTTGCGTTGCGATCGATACTATCGATCATTTTGGGTCCGATTGGCGAATGGGATCGACGATCGAGCCCGAGGCGACCCGTTGAGACCGAAAGCGGGCGGATGCTGGAACGGCAATAGACATGCGATTGCTGCTTGTGGAGGACAATCGCGAACTGGCGGACTGGCTGGGCAAGACCTTGCGCCAGGCGAACTATGTCGTCGACATCGTCCATGACGGCGAGGATGTCGAGCACGCGCTTGCCGCGGGCGACCACGCGCTTGTCATTCTCGATCTTGCGCTGCCTCGCATGGGCGGACTGGAAGTGCTGCGCATGCTGCGAGCCCGCGGCAACCGGGTGCCGGTGATCGTACTGACCGCCAATGCCAGCCTCGATGGCCGGGTCAAAGGCCTCAACGAAGGCGCCGACGATTATCTGGCTAAGCCCTTCCAGATCGAGGAGCTTGAAGCACGCATCCGCGTGCAACTGCGCCGCGTCAATGACCGGACGGCACCGGTCGTTGCCTGCGGCGACCTCGTCTTCGACACCAACACCAGGCTGTTCTCGCTCGGCGGGGAGGCGCTGGCGCTGACGCCGCGCGAACATGCCTTGCTCGAGCAATTGATGATCAAGGCAGGACGCACCGTAAGCAAGGCCGCACTGTCCGCGGCGATCTATGATTTCGAGACCGACGCCGATCCCAGCGCCATCGAGATCTATGTGCACCGTGTGCGCAAGAAGCTTGAAGGGTCGCGCGTCCAGATCGCCACTTTGCGTGGCCTCGGCTATCTCTTGCGCCACGATGATCTGGCGCCATGAGAATTAACAGTCTTCGGCTGCAACTTCTGGCCTGGGTGGTGTTGCCGCTCGCCGGGCTCGCCACCGTCAATCTGTGGACCAGCCATGGCAATGCCCTGGCGACCGCCGATCTTGTCACCGACCGCATGTTGGTCGGATCGGCACGGATGATTGCCGAGCAGGTCGCAATGACCGACGGAGTGATCAACGCCACGGTGCCGCCGGCAGCGCTCGAGATGTTCGACACCGGCGACCGCGACAGGGTCTACTACGGTGTCGAAGCCGCCGGAGGGCGGCTGTTGACAGGCTATCCCGGGCTACCCAAGACGCCTGGACGCCCCAGCATCGAAGCGACCTATCGCGACCAGACGCTGCGGCTGCTGACATTTACGCACGCGGTGGTCGGCGCCGGCGGCGACTCGCCGATATCGGTCACCGTCGGCGTCACGCTTTTCGGCCACGACGCGATGGTGCGGCATCTCTGGTTCAGCGCCTTCACCCAGCAACTGGCGCTGGTGGCGATTGCCGGCGTCTTCGTGCTGCTCGGCCTGCGGCGAGGATTGACGCCGCTCATCCGGCTGCGCGACGCAGTGCGCTCACCGAAACGCAGCGAACTCGACCCCATCGAAGTCGCCGGTGCGCAGAGCGAAATCCGGCCGCTGGTCGATGCGCTCAATGCCTATATGGAACGGGTGCGGGCGCAGATGGCGGCGCAGCGCCGTTTCATCGCCAATGCCGCGCATCAGTTGCGCACGCCGCTGGCGCTGTTGTCGACGCAAGCGAGCTACGCGCTGCGCGAAAACGCTGTGGATGCGCGCAAGGAAGCGCTTGTCGCCCTGCAGGCAAGCTCCGCCCGGCTGGCGAGGCTGGCCGAACAGCTCTTGACCTTGTCGCGCGCGGAACCGGGCAGCCGGCGACCGCGCGCCGATCGCATCGACCTGACGCAAGCCGCGCGCCAAGTGCTGGAAACGCACGCGCCCAGGGCCATTGATCGCAACGTCGATCTTGGCCTCGATGAGACTGGCGCCGTACCGGTCATCGGGGACGGCACGATGCTGCGGGAGATGATCGTCAATCTCGTCGACAACGCCCTGCGCTACACACCGGCAGGCGGCACCGTCACCGTCAAGCTCGCCGCCGCCGGTGGCGAGGCCGTGCTGACGGTTACCGACGACGGGCCAGGCATACCCGCCGACGAGCGCGACCATGTCTTCGAGCGCTTCTATCGGCTCACCGGCGCGACCGACGAAGGCAGCGGCCTCGGGCTCGCCATCGTGCGCGAGGTGGTCGAAAATGCCAGCGGTCGCATCACCCTTGCGGATGGCGCGACCGGCGGCCTGGTCGTCGAGGTGCGCCTGCCGTTGGCCGGCGGCTAGGGGTCCTTGCCCCGCTCCGATCTGCTTACTGCGTCTCGTGCAGCGGCTGCGGACGCCATTTCGCCAGCCGGTTCTCGACCATTGTCATCAGATATTCCGCGCCCAGCGCCACGACCATGATGATGACGATCGCGGCATACATGCCGGCGGCGTCGAAGGAGCCCTTGGCGATGTTGATCAAGAGCCCGATACCATAGCGTGAGCCGACGAACTCGCCGACGATGGCGCCGATGATGGCGAAGCCGAAGCTGACGTGCAGGCTGGCGAAGATCCAGCTCATCGCCGACGGCACGATCACCGAGCGGGTCAGCTGCCAGTCGGAGGCGCCGAGGATACGGGCATTGGCGATCATCGCCCGGTCGGCCTCGCGCACGCCCTGGAAGGCGTTATGGAAGACGACGAAGAACACCATGATGAAGGCCAGCGCCACTTTCGAAGCAAGGCCAAGGCCGAGGATCATGATGAAGATCGGCGCCAGCACCACGCGAGGGATGGAGTTGATGACCTTGATGTAGATGGAAAAGATGTCGGCGGCCATGCGGTTGCGGCCAAGCGCGACGCCGATGATGATGCCGGCAACCGAGCCTGTGACGAAGCCGAGGACGGATTCCTCCATCGTGACGTAGAGATGGTACCAGAGCGGCCCTTCGGACGTGCCTTCCGTCGTCCACTCATAGAGCCTCTGCGCGATCGCGCTTGGCGTGGCGTAGAAGAACGGATCGATCCAGGCCTTGCGCCCGGCGACTTCCCAAGCGGCGAGGAAGACGATGAGGATGGCATACCGCCAGAAGATCACCGTGCGGCGACGATGCTGCGCGGCCTTGGCGGCGGCGGCCTCTATTTCGGCGTCCGAAGTTCCCGGCCTGAAACTTCCTGCCCTGATGTCGATGGTGGCATCGGTCATTGTGTCCTCCCTCACGCGGCAGCGCGGGCATAGCTGGTCTCGACCTCTTCCTTGAGATCGGCCCAGATGGTGCGCGAATAGTCGATGAAGCTTTGCTCGTAACGGATGTCGGCGACGACGCGAGGGCGCGGCAGGTCGATGGTGTAGACCGACTTCACCGTCGCCGGCCCGGCGGTCAGCACATAGACTTTGTCGGCCAGCGCTATTGCTTCCTCCAGGTCGTGGGTGACGAAAACGACCGAAGCCCTGGCTTCGGACCACAGACGCAGCAGTTCCTCGTGCATGAGAACACGTGTCTGCACGTCGAGCGCGGAGAACGGCTCGTCCATCAGCAGAATCTCGGGGCCATTGATGAAGGTCTGCGCCAACGCGACGCGCTTGCGCATGCCGCCGGAGAGCTGGTGCGGATAGTGATGCTCGAAGCGCGCCAAGCCGACGCGCGCCAGCCAGTCGCGCGCCGCGGCCGTCGCTTCTGCCTTGGCCCTGCCACGGAAGAGCGGCCCGGCCATGACGTTCTCGATCACCGTGCGCCATGGAAACAGCGCGTCACTTTGAAAGACGAAGCCGATGCGGGAATCGATGCCCTTGACGGGTGCACCCATGACCCGGACCTCGCCCGCGCTTGGGCTCGCCAATCCGGTGACGAGGTTGAGGGTGGTGG
>NZ_RZSJ01000639.1:0-3389 GCF_003998025.1 Mesorhizobium sp. M8A.F.Ca.ET.021.01.1.1 | reverse complement strand
CTTCCTTATTGCGTGGGCAGCATGCCTTCGACGTCGCTTGCAGCGTCGCCGAGCGCCTCCCTGGGCGTTGCCGACTGGTCGACGATCCGCGACAGATTGTCTACGATGGTCTGTGTCACCTTCACACCGTTGGTGCCGGGGAAAGCATACCACGGAACCATCAGCGGCATTTGGCTCAGACCAGCCTGGAACAGCGGGTTCTTCTTGTAGAAATCGCCGAGATATTCCGGCGATTTCGCCGCCAGTTCGTTGTTGGGGACATAGCCCGTGCCGGGCACGACGACCGACGCGCCATAAGGGCCAGCGGCGAACTTCGCGAACTTCCAGGCGGCGTCCTGCTTGGCCGCGTCCTTGGTCAGGATGACCACGGCGTTGCCGCCGGTCGGCAGATGGCCGTTGACCGGATCGATCAGCGGGATCTTGGCCGTGCGCAGCGTGAACTTGTCGCCGACATTCTTGATGGTGTTGACCAGGGCGCCGGTGGTCTGGAATTCGAAGCCGACCTTGCCGGCCGCGAACGCTTGCTCGCCAGCCGGCTTGGTGAAGACCGGCATGCCGCCCTCCTTCACCATCCGCTCCAGGATCTCGACGGCCTTCTCGCCTTCCGGCCCATTGAAGGCGACCTTGCTTTCGTCCTCGTTCAGCATCTTGCCGCCGGCGCCGAACAGCAGCGCCGAAAACATCCAGTCGTCGCCCTGCCAGCGGAAGTCGATGCCGTCGACGCCATTGCCGAGCGCCTTGATCTTGCCGCCGAGCGCGATCACCTCGTCCCAGGTCTTGGGCGGGTTGTCCGGATCGCCGCCGGCGGCCTTCACCAGGTCGGCATTGTAATACATGATCGGGTTCGAGGTGGCGAAGGCGAGGCCGACCTGCTTGCCGTTGACTTGCGCCAGCTTCAGGATCGTGTCGGAGAAACCGAGTTCCGCCATGTTGCCTTCCTTCTTGACCAGCGGGCCAAGATCGACGGCAACGTCGCGCTCGTTCAGCATGCGCAGGCGATTGAGGCCGATGAAGGTGATGTCGGGCATCTCGTCGGTGCCGGCCTGGCGAAGGATGGTCTGGATGCCTTCCTCATAGGTGGCGGACGGGCTGGCGAACTGGATCTTGATGTCGGGGTTTTCTGCCATGAACTTCTTCGAGATCGTGTCCATCACGTTCTTGAAGAAGCCGGGCATCGGATAATGAACCGTCAGCGTCGTGTCGGCATAGGCCGGAAGGGCGAAGGTCAGCGAGACCGCCGCCGCAAGAATCCTGGGAAGTTGCTTCATGTGCTCGTGCTCCTGGTTCGACCCGGTCAGCCTTTGAGACCGGTCATGGTGATGCCTTCGACGAAGCGCTTCTGTGCGAACAGGAAGGCGACGACGAGTGGGAGGGTGATGATCAGCGTTGCGGCCATCAGTGCGCCGTAGTCGTCGCCGGCCTCCGCGGCGCGGAAATACATCAGGCCGAGCGGCGGCGTGGCGTAGGCCTGCTTGCTGACGACGATCAGCGGCCAGTAGAGATCGTTCCAGTGCGCGACCACCGAGAAGATCGCGAAGGCGGTGACGGCCGGCCAGGCGTTGGGGACGATGACGCGCGCGACGATGCCGAGTTCTGACATGCCGTCGAGCCGCGCCGCGTGGATGAGATCGTCGGGCATGGCGCGGAAGAACTGCAGGAACATGAAGATCGCGAACACCGAAATGGTGAAAGGCGCCACCAGCGATGTGTAGCTGTTCAACAGCGACATCCGGTCGAAGGCGACATAGAGCGGCAGCGCCGTGGCGTGGATCGGCACCAGCAGGCCGAGCATGACCAGCACCATCATCAATCGCGCCGCGCGGAATTTCAGCTTGGCCATGGCGTAGGCGCAAGGGATGGCGACCAGCACCTGAAAGAAGAAGATCAGGCCGCACACGATGACGCCGTTCCACAGCAGCGTTGCCATCGGCACCTTGGCAAACGCCTTGGCGAAATTCTCGGCGAAGTAGAAATGCTCGGGGATGAGCGACAGCGACGAGGTGAAGATGTCGCTCTGCGTCTTGCCCGCCGTCGAGATCATGAAGATATAGGGGGCAAGGATCATCAGCGCGCCGAGCGAAAGCAGCGCGAAGCGGATGAGGCGGCCGGCCGGGATGCTGGTCATGTGTAGTGCACCCGTCGGTCGAGCACGCGATACTGGAGAAGCATCAGCACGACCAGGATCGCCAGGAAGACGACGGTCATCGCCGAGGCGTAGCCGACACGCAGATAGACGAAACCTTCCTGGTAGATGGTGAACAGCAGCACTTCCGACGCCTTGTTGGGGCCGCCATCGGTCAGCATCTTCACGGTCTCGAAAACCTTCACCGCATTGGTGATGCTGATGGTGACGACGAACAGCGTCGTCGGTCCGAGCATCGGCCAGGTGACCAGGAAGAACCGGTCGAGCGCCGATTTCGCGCCGTCGACGTGTGCGGCGGCATAGAGTTCGCGCGGGATAGCCGTCAGGCCCGCCAGGAACAGCACCATGTTGAAGCCCACCGACTGCCAGATGCCGATGATCGACAGGCTGTAGAGCACGGTGTTTGAGGCACCGAGCCAGTTCGGACCGGGAATGCCGGCGAGCGAAAGCAGCGCGTTGAGCGGCCCGATCGTCGGATGGAAGAGGTATTGCCAGACGGTCGCCATGGCGACGATCAGCGACGCCACCGGCAGGAAATAGACGGTGCGGAAGAAGCCGCGCGCACGCGGTTCGCCTTCGATCAGCAAGGCGACGCCGAGGCCGAGCATGATCGAGACCGGCGCCACGATCGCCGTATAGACCGATGTGTTCCACAATGATTTGCGGAAGGTTCGATCGGTGATCAGATGCGCGTAGTTCTCGAAGCCGACCAGGCGAAATTTGCCGTAGCCGAGTTCGAAATCGGTGAAGCCGAGGAAGATGACGGCAACCACCGGCAGCAGCACGAACAGCAGCAACAGCACGATCGCCGGAGCTGCCAGCAGCCAGGCGGTGCGGTCATCGCTGCGCCGATGAAGTGCCGCTGCATCCGAAGCGCGGCCCGCCAGCGCGACGCTAGACATGGGCCGGCTCCTGGCGTGCGGGCGCGGCGCTTGCCGTACGCAGCCGCCGTCCCTCCGGCCCGAAGACCATGGCCTGTTCGGGGGACAGAAGGATACCCACCGGCATTCCCGCAATCAGTTCCCTCGCCTCATGCGGCGCAAGCTTGGCGATGACGACGTCGCCGGAAGCGTCGAGCCGGCAATGGGCAATGACTTCCGACCCGAGGAATTCCAGGCGCTCGATGCGTCCGGCAAGCCCGCTCCGGCCGCTGGGCGACAGCTTGACGAATTCAGGCCGGATGCCGAGGCTGACCGGGCCGTTCGCCACTTTCTCCAGCAGGGCAAGCCGGATGCCCGAGAAATCG
>NZ_RZSJ01000638.1:0-3401 GCF_003998025.1 Mesorhizobium sp. M8A.F.Ca.ET.021.01.1.1 | reverse complement strand
TCCCAGCATCGGCCATGACCTCAGATCCTCCAATGTTGCCTGGGTGCGGATATTTGCACATCCGTGCCTCCAGGCCAGTGCGAATTCGCCCGGCAAGCTCTTCAGCTATCGGTTCCGGCCACGCCGGCCGATCCGGCCTCCCGCGCTCAAGATGAAGATATGTCCGCGAAATTTCTTGTCGATGTTGAGCGGCGGCACGCAATTTGGCGAATGGTTGCGGGCAGGTTGCCGCAAGAGGAGGTATTTTTAGAAGGCGGGGCCAGAAGCGACCTTCCTTCTCCCCTTGTGGGAGAAGGTGGATCGGCGCGCCAGCGCCGAGACGGATGAGGGGTGTTCCCGCGGAGTGAGACGCTGGCGTTCCCTGGAACACCCCTCATCCGTCGCCTTCGGCGACACCTTCTCCCACAAGGGGAGAAGGGAAAGAGCGCTCGGTGCGGATCGCCGTTCACTCCCTCCCCGCATCATGCTAACCACCCTGCATGGCACAGAAGAAAGCATTCGAGGTCGACGGTTGGCTCGCGCGGCCTGATCCGCGCATCTCGATCGTCCTGCTCTATGGCCCCGATCGCGGCCTTGTCTCGGAGCGGGCGAAGGCCTTTGCCGGGAAGACCGGCCTGCCGCTCGACGATCCGTTCTCGGTGGTCAGGCTCGAGGGTTCGGAGGTTGACCGCGACGAAGGCCGGCTGCTCGACGAGGCCCGCACCGTACCGATGTTTTCCGACCGGCGGCTGCTCTGGGTGCGCAACGCCACCGGCCAGAAGGCGCTGGCCGACGACGTCAAGGCGCTGACGGCGGAGCCGGCGAGGGACGCCATCATCCTGATCGAGGCGGGCGACTTGAAGAAAGGCGTCGGCCTGCGAGCCGTGGTCGAGGGTGCCGACAATGCCATGGCCTTGCCCTGCTACGCCGATGAGGCCCGCGACATCGACACCGTCATCGACGACGAGCTGCGCAAGGCCGGCATGTCGATGACGCTGGAGGCGAGGCAAGCGCTGCGCCGCAATCTCGGCGGCGACCGGCTGGCCTCGCGCGGCGAGATCGAAAAACTCGTCCTCTACGCTCACGGCCAGAAGGAAATCGGGCTGGAAGAGGTGCGAGCCATGTCCGGCGACGTGTCCGGCGCCTCCTTCGACGACGCCGTCGACGCGCTGCTCGAAGGCAAGGTCGGCGACTTCGACACCGCCTTCACCCGCCATTGCCAGGGTGGTGGCCCGCCTTTCCTGGTGCTGTCCTCGGCGATGCGGCAGTTACAGCAGATCCAGGTCATGCGCGGCCAGATGGAGACCGGCGGCCGCAACGCCGCTTCCGTCGTCGCCGCCGCTCGGCCGCCGGTCTTTTTCTCCAGGCGCAAGCTGGTGGAGAAAACGCTGGAGCGCTGGAACAGCGAAGCGCTCGGCCGCGCGCTGACCCGCCTGCAGTCAGCCGTGCTGCAGACGCGGCGCCGGCCGGACCTGTCGGTGGCGCTGGCTCGGCAGGCGCTGCTGGGGATCGCGGTGGAAAGCGCGCGGCTAGCGCAAAGGTAGCAGAGCGATCTCCCCTTTTCGGTGCCGAGTGCTGGTTAATTCATGATCATGGCGCCCACCGGCTGAAAGGTTGGCAGCGCCTGTGGAAAGACCAGCACCGCCGCGCCATAAAGGAGCAGAGCGACACCCGACATCTTTGCGATCCGATCTCCTGACGGAAGGGTCTTTTCCGCAAGGACCAGCAAGGTGACCACGGCCATTGCGGCGACGTTCATGATCCCGAGAGGAAAGAGGGCGAGAAACAAGAGCCAGCAGCAGCCCAGGCAGAAAAGTCCGTGCTCCAGGCCCATGCGAACCGCGCCCCAGTAACCATCGCGCCACGAGGTCAGGATGAAGCCGATCGGCGTGCGGCATTTGGCCAGACACAGATCCTTCAGCGGGGAGAGTTGATAGGCGCCGGCAACCATCAGCAGCGCGCCGCCGATGCGCGCGGCCAGCGCCGTGGACAATCCCACATGTCCGGCAAGCATCTCCGCACCCGCCGCGCCGGCAAAGGCGATAACGCCCATCACGCCCCAAACCAGCATGTACCCGGCCACGAACACCCAGCTCGAGACAAAGGTCTCGCCGCGGCCCCGTTTGCCGGCCTGGACCGTGTGAAAGGTCAGGATCATGGGCGCGGCCGTCGGAAACATCATGGCGATCATCATGATCATCCAGACGGCAAGGAACAGCGGCGCCCTCATGCCCATGGTGAGTGAGTATATTTCCATGCGCATGTCCGCGTCCATGCCCATCTGCTGCCAGACGAGCAGGATCCACGCCGCCGCGGCGATGGAGATCAGCAGCGCGAGAATGATGTATCGCTGGAACGTCGGCGCCATGGACAAGTACGTTCCGTACCATGCGGCCAGCTTCTACTGCTGGCCAGACCAGTTGATCGGGGCGTAATGTCCGTTTCGGCGGGAATTGTCCCAGCTCATGCCATGGTCGCTGAATGTGCTGCCTTCCGCCCCCATCGCCATGGCGAGCCAGTCGGGATTGACTGGATGGCCGGTGGCTGCCCACATCTGCCCATCCTCGCGCATTGTCGGCAGTGGCTCGACAGCCATCCGCATGATACCCGCAATCTCCGCCGACCGCTTGTTGCCGTCTATCCGGTAGTTTATCGGCACCTTCTTGGCGCCGAGGTTGGTGCCGATCATGGGTGCCAACACCGCCATGGGGCCGCCGGCCGCGCCAGTGAAGATGGCACCTAGCGCCTCTGTTTGCCCGTCATCGGCCCGTTCGTCGATATAGGCGGCGGCCGTCCAGTCGCCGTTTGCCATCGGACCCGGCGTGTGAGCAACCATCGCGACGCTCAGCCCATCCAATCGAACGTCGCCGTAATTGCCGGTATCGATGTGAAAGACCAAACCAACGTCGCAAACGCCTCTCGTCGGCTTCGATGTCAGCTGCGCGTTGGTGGACAGCAGGCAAGGACACACGACATCGCAGCTACAATTTTCGAAGTAACTTCCGGACAATTGCCAACGAACTGCCATTTGCACCTCCCGTTTGCGTCAGGCGCGTCGGCATATCGTTTTGGCGAGGCGGTGCCATTCACGAGCATGTAGGAATGGCAAACAGCCCTCGCCGCGGCTGACCGGCACGCTAGGGCAGATAATTCAAGCCATCTCTAATTTAGGTTATACCGTCGCCCGGCACTGTCAAGCCGCGAGCACCCGGGCTGGCGAGAGGCGTTGCAGGGGATCGCCGTGGAGAGCGCGAGGCTGGGGCAGTGGCAGGCGCCCTATTCCTTCTCCCCCTGTGGGAGAGCGACTATCTGGGGTGTCAAGTTGCATTTGCGAATTCGCTTCTCGCGTCGCGTGCTTTTGCGTTGAGGATGACGAGAAGTTTTCTGGCGAGTGCGATGCGGATGAGCATTTTGGGCTTTCC
>NZ_RZSJ01000637.1:0-3407 GCF_003998025.1 Mesorhizobium sp. M8A.F.Ca.ET.021.01.1.1 | reverse complement strand
CGACCAGCACATCGACGATCCGCCAGAGCCGGTCCTCGTCGCGGATCGGCGGCTCGGACCAGCCGGCAAGCTGGCGCGCGGTCGGGCTGTCGCGGCGGTATTTACCCGACAGCAGGCCGCCGGCGAGCGGGCTCCAGACCAGCACGCCCAGCCCCTGGTCGACCGAGATCGGCAGCAGTTCGTACTCGGCCTCGCGCGCTTCCAGCGTATAGTGGATCTGCTGGGTGATGAAGCGTTGCTGGTGGCGGCTGTCGCTGATGGAAAGCGCCTTCATCACCTGCCAGCCCGAATAGTTGGAGCAGCCGATGTAGCGCACCTTGCCCTGGCTGACCAAAGTGTCGAGCGCGGCAACGGTTTCCTCGAGCGGGGTGAGGCCGTCCCACTGGTGGACGAAATAGATGTCGATGACATCGGTCTTCAATCGCTTCAGGCTTCTCTCGCATTCACGGATCAGATGATGGCGCGACAGGCCCTCGTCGTTCGGGCCCTTGCCGATCCGCATCCGGGCCTTGGACGCGATCAGCACGTCGTTCTTGCGCTTGCCGCCGAGCGCTTCGCCTATGATCTCCTCCGACAGGCCGTTCGAATAGACATTCGCGGTGTCGATGAGGTTGATGCCGGCGTCGATGCACATGTCGATCATCCGCTTTGCTTCGGCGAGATCGCTGTTGCCGACCGCGGCGAAAGGCCCGGCGCCGCCGAAGGTCATTGTGCCAAGCGTCAGTGTCGAAACCTTCAGGCCGGAACGGCCAAGGGTGCGGTATTCCATGTCAGATCCTCACGATTTTGTTGAAGAGGCGTGCCGCCAAGGGGCAGGCCTGGAACGCGACCGGGGATTTGTAGGACAATTCGGTCGGCTTGTCGCCATGCGATGACGTCGATCGATCAATGCGTCGCGGAATGTACACCGGCGGCAATCGCGCCCGGGCTGCAATAAAACCGTCACCGCCGGCCTATATTGAAGTCGGCTCAGGTGTTTCCATTCCCGGCCGCTGGCAGCAATTTGGGGACGCCCCAGGGAACCGACAGGCTTGCAAGCGGAGCAGTTGATATGACCGAGCTAAGACAGAATTCCCCTGCCAAGGACTGGCTTGAAGCCGAACTCGCCGACACGCTCGACGAAGATTATGAACTCGAATTGTCGGAACCGGCGCTGTCGATGGAGATCGCCAAGATCTACAAGAACTCGCATCCGCCTTCGATCGATCGCATGCAGTATTTTCGCGACTTGATCACCCTTCAGTCCGAATTGATCAAGCTGCAATCCTGGGTCGCCTATCACAAGAAGAAACTGGTGGTGATTTTCGAGGGCCGCGATTCCGCCGGCAAGGGTGGCGTCATCAAGCGTATCACCCAGCGGCTCAATCCGCGTATCTGTCGCGTCGTGGCGCTTCCGGCGCCGACCGAACGCGAGAAGTCGCAATGGTATTTCCAGCGCTATGTCCCGCATTTGCCCGCAGGCGGCGAGATCGTGCTGTTCGACCGCTCCTGGTATAACCGCTCCGGCGTCGAGCGGGTGATGGGCTTCGCCAGCCCCGATCAGGTCGAGGAGTTTTTCCACGACGTGCCGGAGTTCGAGCGCATGCTGGTGCGCTCCGGCGTCACCGTGGTCAAATACTGGTTCTCGATCACCGATGAGGAACAGCAGATGCGCTTCCTGATGCGCATCCACGATCCGATGAAGCAGTGGAAACTGTCGCCGATGGACCTACAGTCGCGGGTGCGCTGGGAGCAGTACACCAAGGCCAAGGAAGAAACCTTCGCCCGCACCAACATTCCCGAAGCGCCATGGTACATCGTCGAGGGCAACGACAAGAAGCGGGCACGCCTGAACTGCATCGACCATCTGCTCAAGCAGCTGCCATATGAAGAGGTGCCGCACGAGGAGATCACGCTGCCGGAGCGCGTTTTCAACCCGGAATACGAACGCCAGGTCCTGCCGCGCGAGCTTTACGTGCCGGAGAAATATTGAGTGACCCTTCCGTCTCCCCGTCACTATACGGGGAGAAGGTGCCGGCAGGCGGATGAGGGGCGGCGCCGAGCTTAAGCCCGCTTGATAACCACGTGCGTGGCCAGCGCTGTCGCCACCTGTTCGGTGCACGTGTAGCCAAGCTTGGGCATGTCGAGGCCAGCAAAAAGGTTCTCGCCCCGGCCAAGCAGCACCGGCGAAATCGCCAGGTGCATCTCGTCGATCAGCCTCTCCTGGAGATATTGGCGGATCGTATCGACGCCGCCGCCGACCCGCACGTCCTTGCCGCCAGCCGCCGATCTCGCCTGCTCGAGCGCCGAATGGATGCCGTCGGTGACGAAGTGAAAGGTGGTGCCGCCTTCCATTGTGATCGATCCCCGCCTGTGGTGCGTCAGCACGAAAACCGGCACATGGTAGGGCGGGTTGTCGCCCCACCAGCCCTTCCACTTGTCGTCAGGCCATTCTCCGCGGATCGGCCCGAACATGTTGCGACCCAGGATCCAGGCGCCGACATTCTCGAAGCTGCGCGCCGCGAACGCCTCGTTGGTATCGGTGGTGCCGCCATCTTGTCCGAGCACCATCTTGCGGAAGGTGCGGGTGTCGACAAACCACTTGTGCAAGGATCCTCCGCCGATGCCGAGCGGATTTTGCAGATCCTGATCAGGACCGGCGCCATAGCCGTCGAGCGAGAGGGTAAACGCGTTGACACGAAGTTTTGACATGAAGACCTCCTCGATAACCAGTTGTAATTTGCAAGTGGTTTTCTTTTAGCAAACTGATTGCGAATTGCAAGCGGTATTTTCGGATCGAAAGTATGTATCCGGACCTTTGCCGCCAGGCGATGTCGGGACTGTTTTTAGCGATCGGCCCGGACGGCCAGTGACGGCCGCCCAGGCCGCCGCGATATCAGCTCATTCGCCCGTCAGTTCCATGAAGCGGATGTGGTTGCTGAACGGGTCGATGACCTCCACCGTCAGCCGGCCGTCTTCATGCTCCAGGCCGGGATTCATGTAGCGGTACTCCTTGCCGGCAAGCTCTTTGTGGAAGTCGCGGATGCCTGTCATATAAACGACCATGTTGCCGCCAGGCGTCGCGTCGCCCGCATGTTCGGACAGGTGCAGTGCAAGGTTGCCACGCGAGACTTGGGTATAGAGAGGGGAACTTTCCCCATAGCGGTGCTCCCAGTCCACGGTGAAGCCGAGGAAGCGTAGGTAGAATTCGTGCGCCTTGGCGACGTCGAAGATGCGAACGATCGGCGCGGTTCGCTCGAAGACGATCTTGTCTTGGCCGGCAGGCGGCGCTTCGATCTTCGCCGACAGAATATTCCAGCTCGCCAGTCCAAACTGGCGCGCGACGATCTCCAGGGCGTCACTGTGGCTGATCGTCAGGTCGCGGGCGGCAAGCGCCTCCCGCATGGCTTTCGCCATGGTCTTGGCAT
>NZ_RZSJ01000636.1:0-3414 GCF_003998025.1 Mesorhizobium sp. M8A.F.Ca.ET.021.01.1.1 | reverse complement strand
CTTCGGCACCGAAAGCCTGACCTCTGGCGTCACCGGCACCGACAGCGCCTATCTCGACGCACGCGACTGGAAACTGGTCTCGGGCCGCCCGTTCAGCGATTCCGAAACCCGGTCGGGCACCGGCGTGTGCCTGATCGGCGAAACGGTGCGCCAGCAATTCTTCGGCGCCGGCGATCCCGAGGGCGAGATCATCCGCGTCAACCGCACCTCCTGCAAGATCGTCGGCCTGCTCGAGCCCAAGGGCTATACCGGCTTCGGCCAGGACCAGGACAATGTCGTGCTGATGCCGCTCGCCGCCTATCAGCGCCGCATCGCCGACAACCGCGACATCGACAACATCTACATCGCCGCCGACGACCGCACGCCGACCACCGAATTGCAGCCGCGCGTCGAGGACATTTTGCGCGATGCGCGCCATATGACCCCCGACCGCGAAAGCGATTTCGCCATTCGCGACATGACCCAGATCGCCGATGCCATGGCCAGTGCCACCACCACCATGACCGGCATGCTGGGCGCGGTCGCCGGCGTCAGCCTGCTGGTCGGCGGCATCGGCATCATGAACATCATGCTGGTGTCCGTCACCGAGCGAACGCGCGAGATCGGCATCAGGCTCGCCATCGGCGCGCATGAAAAGCACATCCTCATCCAGTTCCTGGTCGAGGCGACCGTGCTGTCGCTGCTCGGCGGCATCATCGGCATCCTGATCGGGCTGGCGCTGGCCGGCCTCGCCTCCGTGACCTTGACCATACCCTTTGCGCCAAGCCCCGCGGTGATCCTGCTCGCAGTCGGCTTCTCCGCCCTGATCGGCATGGTGTTCGGCTTCTTCCCGGCCCTGCGCGGCGCCAGGCTCGATCCGATCGACGCGCTAAGGCACGAGTAAGGGAGCAAGCTGCAAAGGCGCCCGGCACGCCGCGCCGGTTTTTGCGCAACCTTGGACGATTCCGCCCTGCCCCTGTCGTCACTGTGTCGGCGATGTTATGCCAAGGCATTTCTGGTCGAGGAGCAGCTGATGAGCAAGAAGGCGCGCGTGATCCTGACCATGGTGATTATCGAAGCTGTCCTGGCAGGGATCTGGTGGTATCTCGCCGATTACGGGATGACCAACCCCGATCGCGTCAAACCGGATTTCCAAGCGGTCGTCGGCCAGACCATGGGTATGGCGATGGGCGGGTTGCTGGGCGTCGGCTTCATTCTGTTTTTCATCGCCGCGCGCAACGAACGCAAGGCACTCACGAGCAAGACATCATAGAGCCCTGTCCGCCTCTCCCCGGATCATTCATCCCGACCGCGGCGACAACGTGCGGTTTCGAGTGGCAGGCACGGTTACAACGCTGCTTCCCACGGATTGACGGTATTCAACCCGGCGGCCGCCAACGGGCTGGTATCGCGGGTGGCGACCGTGAGGCCGTGCGCAGCGGCTGTGGCGGCGATGTAACCATCCGCGTTGCCGATGGCCTTGCCCGCGGCCCTCGCCTGCACCATGAGGATGGCATAGGCGCGCGACGCATCGAGATCGAAGGGCAGAATACGGCCAGCAAACAGCGGCAGCGCGTCCTGCTCCAGACGATCCTGCAGGATCGTGCGGCGCTTGCCGGCAGGCATCGCCGCGACACCGAAACGCAGCTCGGCCACGGTGACGGCCGAAAGATACAGGGTTTCAACGGCCTGAGCGTCGATCCACGCGATGACGCGCGGATCGGGCGCGGGTTTCCACGGTTCGGAAATTACATTGGTATCGATGAGGATCATTCGAACCGTACCGGCTCGCCCGGTGTCTTGTCGCGGAGCCTTTGCAAGGTATCGACATCCTCTTGCGACAATCCAGCCTCGCGACCGATGGCGGCGAGCAGCGAGCCGAGTTTGACCCGATTGGCCGGCCGCACGGCCGTTTCCAGGATCTCTCGCATTTCGGCCTCAGTGCTGCGGCCGTGGTGGGCCGCCCGCACCTTCAAGGCGCGGAGCGTTTCCTCTGGCAAATTGCGGATGGTGACAGCGCTCATCGATAGCAACATACTTATAGTGACATCTTTGATAGCATTTTATCAAGTTTGATATCACAACGCAATCTCTCGACGCTTCTCCGTAAGGCGCATGCAAGGGGATTTAGCCCTCGTTCGCAAAATGCCACTCGATCAGCGGCTTCATATGCGGCGACAGACCGTCCGGCAGGTCGCCGGCATGGCGGATGATCACAGGCCCCTCGATCTCCGGATCGGCTTCGGAGGCGACGAAGGCGCGGATGCGCGATGCGATCTCGTCAGCCGCCTCATCGACATGATAGCGGCGGAAGATGACCGTGCCGCTTGTCGTCGACAGGGCGTGCCAGCGCACACCGCGCCTGGCATCCGACAGGTCGAGGCCGGTCTCCTCGCGCACCTCGCGGATCATGTTGAAATCGACATCGACGAGACCGTCGCGGAAATCGGTCGGCTCGAACGAGCCCGCGGCGAAATAGACGCTCCCGGCACCCACTGTGTGTCGTCCCATGCGGATCGCCACCAGAGCGTTGTCCCCGGCCACCAGCATGGCGTGCCCATAGGCGTGCTCGGCGCCGGAATTCTCCCGTCGTTTGCGCCAAAGCATGAAGGTCGAGTAGTTGATCGCATGACAGCGGCCAATGAGGCTGCGGTCGCGATAGGCGAGTTCCGAAAGCAGAACCACCGTGCCGTCGAACAGCGCCGGATTGGCCGCGATCTCGCTCTGCCAATTCTTGGCGATCGCCTCGGCATTATCCACCGCGAAGGGATGCGGGCCGGGATCGAGACGGACGTCGATGGCATCGACCGGCAGGATGACATTGCGCGGAAGATCGAAGCTCATGTCGGCTCAGGTCCCGATCCTGCCCATCAGGCCATGTCCAGCGTGATCGCCACCGGGCAATGGTCCGAGGCCTTGGGCCGATCCCAGCCGGCACGCGGGAAGCGCTCGACTTCCTGGCCCGCGGGAAAGATCGTGCGCCAGGGCTGGCCGTTGCGGATGATGTCGGGAACGGCGGTGGCGTTCTTGGCCGCCAGTCCCCTGGAAAGCAGGATATAGTCGAGCTGGCACAAATGCCGCTCCTCGGGTCCGCGTGTGTGATAGAAGGTCCAGCGGTTCATTTCCGGCCGCCGCTCGACCACGTTTTCGCAGAAGCCGCCCGCTGTCAGCACGTTGATGCAGGACAGGTTCTCGTCGACCACCTCGAAACGGTAGCCGTCGACCTCATCGCCGGCGATCTTCACGCGCTGGCGGTAATCGTTCATGTCGCCGCAGATCGCCCAGCGCTTGTCGGCAGCGTGATCCCCACCGAAGCGCTCCTCGATGATGCGCCGCACGGCCTGCGCCTCGGCGATGCGCACCGGCATTGTCGCCTCGCGTCCGTCGAGCCCGTTGCGGGGCGACCCCATCGACTTGAAGTGCACGAGATAGAGC
>NZ_RZSJ01000635.1:0-3418 GCF_003998025.1 Mesorhizobium sp. M8A.F.Ca.ET.021.01.1.1 | reverse complement strand
CTGCGGCGCCTGCTGTTGCCGCTGCTGCTCCGGCGGAGTCCGCACCAGCCGCAGAGGCCCCGGCACCGGCCGTTGTCGCGGCAGCCACGCCGCCAAGCGACGTGCCCGAAGTCGTGTCGCCCAAGCTCGAACATGCCGACGGCGCGGTCGTCATTCGGCGTAACGATACGCTGTGGCGGATTTCAAGGCGCGTCTATGGTCACGGCGTGCGCTACTCCACCATATACCTCGCCAACCAGGACCAGATCAGGAATCCGAACCGCATCTGGCCGGGGCAGGTATTCAAAGTCCCGGAAAAGTCGAAGGAAGGTGAAGCCGCCGACCTCAAGGCGATGGGCGAGCAGGCGACCACTGCACCGGCGAAGACGCAATAGCGAGAGATCGGCAATTCCGGCGATCTACCCATCGGCCTAGCTTGCCCTGTCATCGCTCATCGTCTATCGCCGATGAACGATGACAGAATACATCCCCGTATCAGACCACGCCGCCTCGGCGGCGCCTGGCTGCATGCCGGACAGCCGCCTTGTCGCGGCGCGGTTCGCAGCGCTTGCGCATCCGGCGCGGATCGAGATACTGAGGCATCTGTCCGCCAGCAATTCCTGCTGCTGCCGTGAGGTTGTCGACCATTTCGATCTGGCGCAGTCGACCATCTCCCAGCATCTGAAAATATTGGTCGAGGCCGGCCTTGTCCGCTTCGAGCCCGATCGTCAACGATCGCGCTATGCCGTCGATCGCGCGGCACTTGCCGACGTATCGGCGTCGCTCGGCGCGCTCATCAATTCCTGCTGCTCCGGCCGCTGATCCTCTCACCCAAAAGGCAAGAAAAGTGGCCGAAAAAACCGTCTCCGCCGACACCTCGACACTCACGACATTGCGTAACCTCTGGCCCTATATGTGGCCGGCCGACCGCGCCGACCTTAGGGCGCGGGTGACCTGGGCGACGCTGTTGCTGGTCGTGGCCAAGGTGACGCTGGTCGCCGGTCCCTATTTCTTCAAATGGGCAACCGATGCGCTGGCGGGAGGCTTCAAACCGCCCCCGCCGCTGCCGTCGTTCATGCTCGCCCCGGTGATGCTGGTCATTGCCTATAATGTGCTGAGGCTTGTCCAGCTCGGCTTCAACCAGCTGCGCGACGCTCTCTTTGCCCGGGTCGGCCAGCATGCGGTGCGTCAGCTCGCCTTCCGCACCTTCGTGCACATGCATCAGCTGTCGCTGCGTTTTCACCTGGAGCGCCGCACCGGCGGCCTGTCGCGCATCATCGAGCGGGGCACCAAGGGCATCGAGACGATCGTGCGCTTCATCATGCTGAACACGGCGCCGACGATCCTCGAATTCGCGCTGACCGCCGGCATATTCGGTTTCACCTATGGCTGGAAATACGTGGCCGTGGTGGCGATCACCGTCTGCCTCTACGTCTGGTTCACGGTCAAGGCGAGCGACTGGCGCATCTCGATCCGCCGCGACATGAACGACAGCGACACCGACGCCAACACCAAGGCGATCGACTCGCTGCTCAATTTCGAGACGGTCAAGTATTTCACCAATGAGCGCATGGAGGCCGAGCGCTTCGACCGCTCGATGGCGCGTTACGAGATCGCCGCCACCAAGACCTGGACCTCGCTCGGCTGGCTGAACTTCGGCCAGGGCTTCATCTTCGGCGTCGGCACGGTCGTCGTCATGTGCATGTCGGCGCTGGAGGTGCAGGCCGGCACCCAGAGCGTCGGCGATTTCGTTTTCATCAATGCCATGCTGGTGCAGCTTTCCGTGCCGCTCAACTTCATCGGCTTCATCTATCGCGAGATCCGGCAAGGGTTGACCGACATCGAGCACATGTTCGATCTGCTCGACGTGCCGCAGGAGATCGTCGACAAGCCCAACGCCAAGCCGCTGGCCGTGAGCGCCGGCAAGGTCGAGTTCCGCGACGTCCACTTCTCCTACGATCCGAACCGCAAGATCCTGAAGGGCGTCTCCTTCGAGGTGCCGGCCGGCAAGACCGTTGCCATTGTCGGGCCGTCGGGGGCGGGCAAGTCGACCATCTCGCGGCTGCTGTTCCGCTTCTACGACGTGCAGGGTGGCCAGGTGCTGATCGATGGCCAGGATGTGAGGGATGTGACGCAGGACAGCCTGCGCGCGGTGCTCGGCATGGTGCCGCAGGACACGGTGCTGTTCAACGACACCATCGCCTACAACATCCGCTACGGCCGTGTCAGCGCCGGCGAGGAGGAGGTGCGCAAGGCCGCCGAACTCGCCCAGATCGGACCGTTCATCGAGAAGCTGCCGGACGGCTACAAGTCGATGGTCGGCGAGCGCGGGCTGAAACTTTCCGGTGGCGAGAAGCAACGCGTGGCGATCGCGCGCACCATCCTGAAGGCGCCGCCCATCCTGATGCTCGACGAAGCCACTTCGGCGCTCGACAGCCACACCGAACAGGAGATCCAGGCCGCGCTCGACCTGGTCAGCAAAGGCCGCACCACCATCGTCATCGCCCACCGCCTGTCGACGGTGATTTCGGCCGACGAGATCATCGTGCTCAAGGATGGCCAGATCGCCGAGCGCGGCACCCATGTCGAGCTGATGCGAAAGCACGGCCTCTACGCCTCGATGTGGGACCGCCAGCGCGAGGCGACCGAGGCCGAGGAGCGGCTGCGCATTGCCCGCGAAAGCGACGAACTGGGTGTCGTCGTGCGCAGGCGCACGTCGGAAGTGTCGTAGTCGGTGGAGTGCCAATCTCCCCCCTTGTGGGGGAGATGCCCGGCAAGGCAGAGGGGGGCTGTCCCGCGGTCATCTCCGGTTTCTTTCGGAGCAGGCGCCGCTGTCTGGGCCTTTCCACAAATCAATCGAGAATCCTGCTTGACCTCAACTTAAGTTGAGATTGTAGACCGTCGCTCGAGAGCCGCGAAACAGCATCCTCGAGGACGAGACAAATGGATATGAGCGTTACGAATCAGAACGTTAACGGCAGCAGCGTGTTCAGGGTCGACAAGTTCGTCGTACCCGCCGCCGCGCGCGAGGAGATCCTTAGCAAGGTCAGGACGACACACGAATTGCTGCGCCAGCAGCAGGGTTTCGTGCAGGATTTCCTGCTAGAGCAATTTTCGGGGCCAGGTGAATTCAATCTGGTGACGATCGTCGAATGGGAAAGCCAGGCGGCCGTCGACAAGGTCGTGCCGATCGTCAAGGCGGCGCAAGAACGCGTTGCCTTCAACCCGCAGGAGACGCTCGCCCGGCTCGGCGTCAGGGCCGACATCGCCAACTATCAGCGGGTTCCTGGGCTCTAGCCCGGCCAGCCGACACCGGGTGCCGGCGCTTTAATGCCGAGCACTTGGCCGGTGCGGGCATCGCTGACCATGTGCTCGAAGCCGCGCCATTCGGCGGCGGTGATGAACAGCGTTTTCCTGTCCGCACCGCCCAGCATGCAGG
>NZ_RZSJ01000634.1:0-3424 GCF_003998025.1 Mesorhizobium sp. M8A.F.Ca.ET.021.01.1.1 | reverse complement strand
GCGCCCACACCATCAAAGGCGAGTCCGGGTAGGTCAGCAGGCCACCAAGGCCGAGCGCGATCCCGTAGGGAACACCGGCCGACTCTTCCGCGAAATGCCGCAGGAATGGATTGCGTCCGGTGAAAACCGCCAGCGGCGATTTCCGGTAAAGCAGGATCGCGATCGTCAGAAGGCCGCCGATGATTGTCGAGGCGACAAGATATTCGACGAGCTGCACGTTGAGCCCCATCCACACGGCCGTGGCGGCCAGCAGCTTGGCATCGCCACCGCCCATGCCACCCAAGGCGAACAGGCCGAACGTCACGGCCAGGACGATGGCGCCGGCGGCGAAATGCCAGCCATAGGCCGCCCAGTCCATGCCCGTCAGCGGCGCCACCAGGGCGAAGACGACGACAAGCAGCACCGGCACGCGATTGGCGATCGTCATCGACAACATGTCGGAGATCGCGGCAAACAGCATGCAGAACGGAAAGACGACGAAGATCAGGGCTTCAAGCATCGGCGATTGTGCCTATTGTGCGGATTCCACAGAAACTCAATCTAGGCTGGTTCGATTAACGATTGATGAGGTCAGTGGTGAAAAGACGACTGTTCCGCCGCGGTCCGAAACAAGTAAAATAAAACAGGGGCCACCCTGTGGCGGCCCCTGTCCTGAATGCGATCCGATCGATCGGCAATAAGCAGATTAGCTGCCGCTGCTGTTCAGCGTGCTGCCGATCGAAGTGAACTTGGCGTTGATGGCATTGCCGAGTGCGCCGGCGCCGGTGATGATGGCGAGCGCGATGAGAGCGGCGATCAGACCATATTCGATAGCGGTCGCGCCGGATTCGTCCTTCACGAAACGTGCAAAAAGGTTAGACATTCGAGAGCTCCTACTCCACGTGTTACAGCACTTCCGTCAACTTCTGTGATGGTTGATCGGATGCTGCCAATCTAGGGAGAAGCTCTTTCGATCGGCTTAATAAACAGCCTTACCGATTCCTTTCCCGGCTCGAACCAAGTGCGTGGTTAACTCCATACTAAGCGCTGGCTAATGTTTCGTTTCGCGGGTCAACGCCGCAAAAGGCAAGGGCTTGGGGAAGCTTGCCACCCCCCGCGCCCATCCGGCCAGGCGGGCAGCCATGCCGACCGCTCCATCCGCCGGCGGCAAGCCCACTTAACCGTTGGTTCACCAATCTCGTTCATGTTCCGTTGAACAGTCCGCTTGCGTGGAGCGCCTTGATGGCCGTGCCGAGATCCTCAATCCTGATTGCCGCGCTTCTTGCCGCCGCCAGCTTGATTACACCCGCCAGGGCTGGCGCCGACATCGAAGTCACCATGAATCAGGCCAAGATCGTGAAACTGTCGCGCCCCGCCGACACGATCGTCGTGGGCAACCCGGCAATCGCCGACGCTTCCGTCCAGGATGCCTCGACGATCGTGCTCACCGGCAAGGGTTTCGGTGTCACCAACCTCGTCGTTCTCGACCAGGAAGGCAGCCCGATCGTCGACACACAGGTTACCGTGGTTCGCCAGGCAGCCTCGTCGGTTCGCATTTACCGCCGCGCGGATGTCCAGACCATGTCGTGCACGCCCTATTGCGAAAGCTCCTACAAGAGCGATGCGGAGAAATCGTCCGAAGCCGAGATGAGCGTCAGCAAATAGGCGGCACGGGAGCGCGCCATCGCCCAGGTTACCTGCTGGTTAAAACGCGCGCGCCGACTTTAACGATCATTCAAACCGGACCTCAATCGGTTTGGGTTAATACACCTGTCAGCACCGTCCAGGGATGGCAGGAACATCGCATGAGCATGGAACTCGGCTCGACAGATCAGCGCAAGGTGGAGCGTACCGGGCCTTTCCAACGCTTCGTGCGCGACCGACGCGGCAGCACGGCGCTGGAGTTCGCGTTGCTTGCCATACCGTTCGCACTCCTGGTGTTCGCCATCCTCGAGAGCTGCATCTCGTTTGCCAGCCAGGAGGTGATGGCCAACATCACCGACGATGTCGCGCGCCGGCTGCGCACCGGCCAGTTGAAGGCCGCGGACATCGCCGGGGACAATTTGAAGAACATGATCTGCGACAAGCTGGAAATCATCGTTTCCCAGGATTGTCCCAATCAGTTGAGCGTCGATCTTCGCCAATACACGACATTCGCCGACGCGGCCCTGGCCGGCTTCAGGATTCAGGGCGGTAATATTCAGCTGACGAAAAGTGGCGCGGATGTGCCCTTTACCGTCACGGCGGGTGCGGCGGAGTCAAGGAACATGCTGCGGGTCTTCTACAAATGGCCCATCATGACCAACCTGATGGCGCAGTCGATGGGAGGTAACAAAACCCTCCATTTCGCTTCGGTGACCTGGCAGAACGAGCCGTTCGACAATTGATGCCATCACGGAAGCAACAACAAGAAAAAAGGCAACGAGTATGATGCGTGCGGGGGCACATCTGGGAATTGCGGGGCTTTGGGGCAAATCAGCCCGATTCTGGTCCAATCGCCGCGGCGTCGCGGCGGTCGAGTTCGCGCTTATCGCGCCTGTCCTGCTGATCATGTATTTCATGACCATGGAGGCCTCGCAGGCCATCGAGACGAGCAAGAAGGTCAGCCGCATCGGCAGCATGGTCGCCGATCTCGTCACGCAACAGCCGACCATCGTCAAGGCGGACCTCGATGCCATCATGAAGATCGGCAGCGTAACCCTTCAACCCTACAACCGCTCGGTGCCGGACATCACCATCACAGCCATACAGGTCACCACCGATCCCACGCCAAAGGTGTTGGTGGTGTGGTCACGCAAGGTGACCAGTGGTGCATACAGCGTCGGTGCAGCGGCGGGCTCGACCACTACGGTTCCGACAGCGCTCAAGGTCGCCGGGACCTTTCTCGTCCGCGTCGACAGCACCCTGGGCTACCAGCCGATCGTCGGCTGGACGACAGACACCCAACAGAAGCTTGGGTTTATCGAGACGCTCGCCAAAGGCATGACGATGAGCGAAACATATTATCTGCGCCCCCGCAGAAGCGTCACGATCCCTTGCAGCGACTGCTGAGGGCTCATTGCCGCCCACCATCGACCGACACCATCCGCACGATGGCCTCCGCCGCAGCATAGTCCTTGGGAACCACGGGCATGAAGCCGCCGGCATGCCTCGCTTCCAGAAGGTCGTAGACATCCGGCGTCGTCGATTTGAGATTGGTGAGGAATACGGTCAGCCGGCGCTTGGCTTCCGGATCGAGATCGCTGCGTACCGCATGGGGGCCGTATCGCAGCAGACCCGACGTCCACACCGCCTGAGGGGCCGACGCCGAAAGGCCTGATGCGTCGAGCCTTGCCTGCGTGCCCCCGGCCAGTCGCGGCTGGCCGTCGGCCGCCGCCTTCACCCAGCCGAACATGGCGTCGGCCGCGCCTTCGACAAGCCTGGTTTCCGCCGCCGACGCCGCGGC
>NZ_RZSJ01000633.1:0-3429 GCF_003998025.1 Mesorhizobium sp. M8A.F.Ca.ET.021.01.1.1 | reverse complement strand
CGACTTCGACGGAGGTCGAGCCGCTGTCGGAATAGAACACCCGGTCGAGGCCGGAAGGAGCGAGACCGACCAGCGCCTCGGCCAGGCGCTCGGCCGGCTTGTGCGTGAAGCCGGCGAAGATGATCTGGTCGAGGCTCGCCGCGGTCGCCTCGATGGCCTTCATGATGCGGGGATGGCGGTGACCATGCGTGACGACCCACCAGGAGGAAATCGCGTCCAGGATGCGCGTGCCGCCAGCCTTGTGGAGATAGGCGCCCTCCGTCAGGACGATTTCAGGGATCACCGGCTCTAGCGCGTGCTGGGTGAAGGGATGCCACACACGGGACTGCGACATCAGTGATCTCCCGTGCACGAGGCGAAGGCGAAGCCGGCAATCATTGCGTCTCGCAGCGTTTTGTCCGTCAGCGGGTCGAGATACGGCAGCCTGCCGAGCTGCGGTACACCGCCCATTTCCACGATTGTCCGTTGCGTGTCGGCCATCTCATCGCCGATGAAAGCGATGCCGGCCAGCGGGATGGAGCGCGCCCGAAGGGCCTCGATCGACAGCAGCGTGTGGTTGATTGTGCCGAGCGTGGTGCGGGCACACAAAATGACCGGCAGCCGCCACTCAGCGAAGATGTCGATGAACCTTGTGCGCCGGTTGAGCGGCACCATCAGGCCGCCCGCACCCTCGATCACGAGCGGCGCCGGCAGGACCGGAAATGAAAGATCGGCAGCCTCGATCGAGACGCCGTCGATCTCAGCTGAACGATGCGGCGACAGGGGCTTGCTCAAGCGGTAGACCTCCGGCAGCACGCGCCCTGGCGGCAGGCCGGCAAGCCGCGCAACCACCTCGCTGTCAGTCTCGTTGTCGAGACCTGATTGCACCGGTTTCCAGTAGAAGCCGTCGAGCAGGCCGGCGAGCCCAGCCGAAAACACGGTCTTGCCGATTCCGGTGTCTGTTCCGGTGATGACGATGCGTTGGGTCATGTCGCCTCCGGTCATGTTTGGGCCAACACCTCAACGAGCGCCTCGACCATGGCGGAAATGTCAGCTTCGGCTACGTTGAGCGTCAGCGAAATGCGCAGGCGCGACGTGCCCTCCGGCACGGTCGGCGGACGAATGCCGCGTATGTCGTAGCCGCGTGCCTGCAGTGCCGCCGCCACCGCCATGGTGCGCCTGACGTCGCCGATGACAAAGGGCTGGATCTGCGAGCCGCTCGGCATCACGCCGCAGCGCTCGGCCAGTTGGCGGCCCGCGAAGGCGACGCGTTCACGCAGCTGAACGCGGCGCAGCGGCTCGTCGGACAGCATGGCGAGCGCTTCGCACGCCGCGACTGCCATCAGCGGCGATGGCGCGGTGGCGTAGATGAGTGGCCGGCAACGGTTGACGAGATAATCGCACAGCGTCCTCGGCCCGGCGACGAGTGCGCCGGATGCGCCGAGCGCCTTGCCGCAAGTATGGAGCGCAATGATGTTGTCGCGGCCCTCGAAGGCGGCGGCCAGTCCCCGGCCGTCCGGTCCCCAGACGCCGGTGGCATGCGCTTCGTCGACGACGAGGAATGCCTCGTGCCGATCGGCAAGCGCGACGAGGCTCTCCATCGGCGCGCGGTCGCCATCCATGCTGTAGAGGCTTTCGACCCCGATCCAGACGCGTCCCATGCCGCCCTCGGCGCGCCAGCGCGTGATTGCCTCATCGACGGCATCGACGTCGTTGTGCTTAGCCACTACAAACTGGGCGCGTCCGGCCTGTGCGCCCTCATGCATGCTGGCATGGGCGAGTTCGTCGAGAACCAGCAGGTCGCCCTTCTGCGGCAGCGCGGTCAGGAGAGCGAAGTTGGCGATGTAGCCGCTGCCAAAGAACAGTGCGCGTTCGGCGCCGAAGAATGCCGCGGCGTCCGCCTCCAGTGCCTCGTGTTCCGGTGCATTGCCGCGCAACAGCCGCGACCCGGTGGCGCCAACCGGCGTGCCCCGCGCAATCGCAGCCGCAACCGCATCGCCAAGTCTTTTGGAGGCGGCAAGTCCGAGATAGTCGTTCGACGAGAAGTCGAGCCCGGCGCGCGGCGCAAGCGTCCGCAGGCGATCCTTGCGCGCCAGTCCACGCAAGGATGCGTCATACCGGGCAAGAAGTGCCTCGTTCATTGCGTGCCGATTTCCATCGGTTCGATGCCGAGACGCTGGAATAGCAGAGTATCCTTGTCCTCGCCGGGATTGTCCGCCGTCAGCAGCGTGTCGCCGACGAAGATCGAGTTAGCGCCGGCAAAGAAGCACAGCGCCTGCATCTCGTCGGTCATGGCGGTGCGACCGGCGGAAAGACGAACATGCGATTTCGGCATCATGATGCGCGCCAGGGCGATCACGCGCACAAATTCGATCGGCTCGATGGGCTTGGCTTCCGCCAGCGGGGTGCCGGCGATCGGGATAAGCATGTTGATCGGGACGCTTTCCGGATGTTCCGGCAGATTGGCCAGCGTGACCAGCATGTCAATCCGGTCCACCGGCTCTTCGCCCATGCCGACAATGCCGCCGCAGCAGACCTTGATGCCGCTGCCGCGGACATTGGCGAGCGTATCCAGCCGGTCGGCAAAGGTGCGCGTGCTGATGATCTCGCTGTAGTAGCGGTCCGACGTATCGATGTTGTGGTTGTAGTAGTCGAGGCCCGCCTGCTTCAGACGAGCGGTCTGCTCAAGATCGAGCATGCCGAGCGTCATGCAGGTCTCCATGCCCAGCGCCTTGACGCCCTCGACCATCGCCACCACCGCATCCATGTCGCGCGCCTTGGGGTTTCGCCAGGCGGCGCCCATGCAATAGCGCGTGGCGCCGGCATCGCGCGCCTTGGTCGCCTCGGCGATGACGCGCCGGACCTCCATCAGCTTCGACGCCTTCAACCCGCTTTCGTGATGCGCCGACTGGCTGCAATAGCCGCAATCCTCCGGGCATCCACCTGTTTTGATGCTAAGAAGCCGGCTCAGCTGGACCTTGTTGGGATCGAAATTCTGGCGGTGAACGGTTTGCGCCAGGAACAGAAGATTGTTGAAGGTGCGTCGTGCAGCGCCTGCGCCTTTTCTAGGGTCCACATCCCACAATCATTGGATTGCGCCTGTGGCATTGTCTTCGTCGAGTTCGATGCGTGCATCTCTTCCTGTTCCTTGGGGGTTCCGGCCTTTACGGCTTCTTTCCTGGCCGATTGACAGGGATCGGAAACTCTATCAGCCCGCTGCCGTCCGTTCGTCGTGCGATCATGAGCTCCGATAGTCGAGGCCAATATCCAGGATCGGCGCGCTGTGGGTCAGCCAGCCAATTGAGATCAGATCGACACCGGTCGCGGCGATGGCGGGCGCGGTCACGGCGGTGATGCTGCCCGACGCTTCAGTGATCGCCCGGCCCGCAACCATACCCACCGCCTGGCGCAATTCGTCGACCGACATGTTGTCGAGCAGGACGGCGGCGG
>NZ_RZSJ01000632.1:0-3432 GCF_003998025.1 Mesorhizobium sp. M8A.F.Ca.ET.021.01.1.1 | reverse complement strand
GTGGGATATGGCAAGGCCAGGAATCTTCGCAATGAGGGCAATGGCTGCCGCTCCCCTGCTGGCGGCGTTGATGTTGTCGGCATCTCTTACCGGACAGGCCTTCGCCAACGGAGGCAGTTCGCAGCCAGCCGGCGCCTGGGCGGAGCGCGTGCAGGTCCTCTATCAGAGCCGGACGCGTTCGGTGCTGCGCAGGATGGTGCGGGTGTGGGATTTCCAACCGGAAAAAAATCTCGACTTCACCTGGGAGCCGGCCGCTGGCCAGTCTCCCGATCGGACGATCGCCGAAGACGGCACCGTCAACGGCAAGGGCCGCCTGGTCTGGCGCGTGCGCGGCTCTGCGAACTATGACCCGAAGACCGTCTATTCCAGTTATTTTGGCTCCGTCAGGAACGGCCGGCTGGATGGGCAAGGGCGGCTCGAGCTTCGTTCGGGCGAGGTCTTCGACGGGCTGTGGCTTGAGGGAGAATTCAACGGAAAGGGCATCCATATCGATGCCGAGGGCAACCGCTATGAAGGCCAGTTCGTCGCTGGCGTCGCGAATGGCGAAGGCCGGCTCATGTCGAAGACCGGCGAAATATTCGCCGGCTCCTTTGTCGACGGATTGAAGAACGGCAAGGGTCGGACCCGGCTCGCCGGCGGCACGGTCTATCAATCGCAATGGGTGATGGGCAAGGAGGTCGGCAGCTCGCGTCCAGACGTGCTGGCCGATGCCCGGGTCGGCGGCCTTTTGAAGGCGCAGACCGGCGGCGGCGACGCCGACAAGGTCGAGATCGGGGTCGTGGTGGATCAACGTATGACGCAGCAATCCGACATGCAGTACCAGCACCTGGTGCGCGACGAGGACATCGCGATCTATCCGCAGGCGGATGAGGACAATGACAGCTGGAACGGCACCGGGCAGGTTACGACCAGCAATGTCTTTGGCCGCAAGGACTGGGACGAAGCGCCGGCCTTCGCCGAGGTCGACCTCAAAACGACGGACCAATCCAAAGTCAGGCTCGACCGCCTGGAAATGAAGGTCGCCTCGAGCGATGCCTACCGCAAGCCGATGCTGTCGATATCGGAGCATTTCGGCTGTGTCGGCTTCCGGCCGGATTTCTCGATCATCAACAATGGCTGGGGCGACGCCAAGGACATGAAAATGTCCATCCAGTTCACGACCGTGGACGAGGATGGCAATCCCAGCGGCCAGCCAAGCCGTATGTTCAGCAAGGACATTGGCAGTTTCGGCGAGGGCGTCGACGTGTCGATCAAGAGCGTGCTCACTGAAGCCGGCGTCGACACCGCCAGCCTGGAGACGGGGCGGTTTCCCTGTCCGTCGGTGGACAGTCTCAATGTCTGCCGCAGTCAGTTGGCCAACAAGATCAAGTTCGGCGAGGTCGCCGACTATCTCGGCAATATGCAGCAGGCGATGACACTGAATGCGATCGGCAAGCTCGATTATTCCTGGACAGATGACGAAGGTCATATCAATCAGAACAGCGAGCCGTTTCGCACCTCGGTGACCGTGGCGGTTTTCGAGACCCCGGAATCGATGGCCGAATGCGGCGATGGCGGTGGCGGCACACCGGAAGCGATGCGCTACCAGAACATCGAGTTTCCAATCGGCAAGCACGACTACACGATCGCCATGCCGGTGCGCGGCAACAAGAACATCAGCGCCTATACGGCGCGGCTGAAGATGTGGTCGTCGATGTCGTCCATCCACAACTTCAGCATCGCCGCGCATTTCGCCGATGGCAGCGTTCGCGAGAGCAAGCCGGTGACCTTCTTCTATTTCAAGCCAAAGCGGTCGCTGTTCGAGACCAAGACCGAGCCGGCGGCGTGTTATCTGCCACGCGACATGGTCGGCTGCAGCGGTTAGGACGTATCGATATTCAGGTGATGCCGGCCCGATCTTAAGCCTGGCGCATCCTGATCCAGGAACGGCTATTTGCGGCCCATCTCGAAATAGTTGGGCAGGGGAATGAGCCGGGCGAAGATCGTGCCCTGGGGAAAGACGCGCAGTTCCAGCATCGATCCGGACGAGCGTTCCGCCTTCTGGTCAAATAGGAAATTGCCGAGCGAATAGACTTCAGCCACATCGCCGCCGCCGAGCGGCACGATTGCCTCGCTCGACACATGCGGATGGCCGCCGACGATGGCCGACACACCGCGCAGCCGCATCTGGTCGGCGAGCATCTCTTCGCGCGCCGACGGCTCGGTCTTGTATTCGCGGCCCCAATGGACGAAGGCGACCACCGGGCGTTCGGCATTTTCGTGCAGCAGGCGGTCGAGCAAGGCAGGGGTGAGCAGGTCGGTGTTCTTCGAGCCGTTGGTGTCGATGTCGGTCAGGCCGACCAGGTCGAGATCGGCGAGCGCCAGCGTCTCGCCCTGGGCGACATGGGGGATGCCGGCTTCGTCCAGCGCCTGCAGCGTCTCGGCATAGCCGGACGGGCCGAGATCGTAGGCATGGTTGTTGGCGAGGCTCACGCCGGCGACATGCAGCCGCTTCAGCATGTCGACAGCGAGGCCCTCCGGCATCGCCAGCGTCATATCGTCGATCGCCTCCGGCACGTTGGGCAGGATGACGCCTTCGAGATTGACGATCAGCGGCCGCGAGTTGGTCAGCGACAGGATGCTGTCGACGATGCGGTCGGCAACACCGTCGCGGACCAAAATCTTCTTCATGGCGCGGCCGAAATTCACGTCGCCGGCGAGATAATAGATTTTGTCCTTGGGCCGTGTGGGGTTGTTGAAGTCGGGGCCGAAAGCGCCGAACAGCGCCACCACATAGCTGGTGGTGCGCTCGACATAATCCGATGTGTGTTCCTGCGAGTTCTCATTGGCGACGACCAGCGGCAGGGCGCCGAACAATTCGCGCTGCAGCCTGGTCTGGATGTAGAGCGCGCCGACCGAATCGGCATGATCGGGCTGGCGCAGTGCCGCGATGCCGTCGAGCGAGCTGGCGGCCAGCATGTTGAGCGACTGCTGGTCGAAACGGTGTGCCTCATGCTGCGGCAGATAGTGCGAGAAGTCGGTGGATTCGACGATCAGCGTGTCGTGGTCGACAATTGTCTTAAGTGCCTCGGCAAGCCTGTCCCAGTCGCGGCGCCGCGCCTTCACCGACATCGCCACCGGCACGATTTTCGCCTCGGGGAAATAGTGGTGCAGGAAAGGCAGCATGGCACGTACGCCATGCTCCTTGTCGAACAGGCAGGACTCCTCGACCATGTCGCTGTTCTTCTCCAGAAGCCGCACGGCATCGGTGTCGGCCTTGACCGGACCAAGCACGGTATCGAAGCCGCGCGCCGTGGTGGCGTAGAGCTTGTGCGTCTTGTGGAAATGGTCCGGCGACAGGATGACGATGCGTTTGTAGCGGAAGCCCGAGGCGGCATGAAAACCCAGCGCCACCAGGTCGGCGGCCAGGAGATGATGCGGCACGGTGATGCC
>NZ_RZSJ01000631.1:0-3433 GCF_003998025.1 Mesorhizobium sp. M8A.F.Ca.ET.021.01.1.1 | reverse complement strand
TGCGCAAAAGGCGCTGTAATTCGGCTCTCAAAATGCAAGTTTGTTTCGTCAGGATACGCCAATGCCGCAGTCGCCGGTCTCCCTCGACAGCTTCGATCTCGCCATCCTTGCCATCCTGCAGCGGGACAATACGACGCCGCAACGGCTGATCGGCGAGGCGGTGAACCTGTCGGCGCCGGCCGTGCAGCGCCGCATCAAGCGCATGGAACAGACCGGTGTCATTGCCGGCAACGTCGCCGTGGTGGAGCCGGCTGCCGTCGGCCAGCCCATCACCATCTTCGTCGAGGTCGAATTGGAGAGCGAACGCACCGAACTGATCGATGCGGCCAAGCGGCAATTCTCGGCAGAGCCGCACGTGCAGCAATGCTATTATGTCACCGGCGAAGCCGACTTCATCCTCGTCATCACCGTGGCCGACATGGGCGCCTATGAGGCGCTGACGCGAAAACTGTTCTTCGGCAGCAACAATGTGCGGAAGTTCCGCACCTTCGTCGCCATGGACCGCGTCAAGGTCGGGTTGACGGTGCCCTTGCCTGGATGAGCCCGTGGCACCCTTGCCACGTTTCTGACATTCTCAGGATCGCGAATTGGCGGTGGAGGCGCGCATGGACGAAACCACGAAGGTCGCGATCATCGGTGCCGGGCCAGCGGGCCTGGCGGTTGCCGCGTGCCTGCGGCAAGCCGGGGTGGATTTTGTCATCCTCGAAAAGGAGCAGCAGGCCGCGCCGGCCTGGCGGCGTCACTATGATCGCGTGCATCTGCATACGACCAAACGCTACTCGTCGCTGCCCTTCGTCCCCTTCCCCAAGGATTATCCGCGCTATGTGCCCCGCCATCTCGTGGTCGAGTATCTCGATGCCTATGCGAAGCGTTTCGACCTCGAGCCCCGCTTCGGCGAAACCGTGCGGGCGATCACCCGGGAGGGCCGCGGCTGGCGGGTGGAATCGACGTCGGGCGCCTTACGCGCCTGGCATGCGGTGATCGCGTCTGGCTACAATGCCGAGCCCTTGCTGCCAAAATTTACCGGCATCGACGCCTTCAAGGGCAAGACGCTGCACAGCGCGGACTACCGCAACGCTACGCCTTTTGCCGGCCAGTCGGTGCTGGTCGTCGGCATGGGCAACACCGGTGCCGAGATTGCGCTCGATCTGGCGGAAGGCGGTGCCCGGCCGACGATCTCGGTGCGCGACGGCGTTCACATCGTGCCGCGCGAACTGTTCGGCGTGCCGATCCAAATGGTCGGCATGGCGACGCGGCTCGGGCCGCGGCGCATCAATGACGCCCTGTTCCCCCTCATTCTCGACCTTGTGCTGGGCAGGCTGGAGAAATTTGGGCTCAGACGGCCGAAGCAGGGATTGCTGCAACAGATCGCCCTTGCGTCGCGCATTCCGGTGATCGATGTCGGCACGATCGGCAAGATCCGCGAAGGCGCGATCAAGGTGGCGCCCGACATCGCCGAAATCTCGGAACGCGGTGCCCGTTTTGTCGATGGCGGCCACGGCGAATTCGACGCCATCCTCTTCGCCACCGGCTACCGGGCGGGCTATGCCAGGTTGCTCGAACCCGGCATCGAGCCAGGCCCCAGCGGCGTCAATGCCCGCGCTTCGGATCTCGGCCTCTATCTGGTCGGCTTCCACAATGCGGTCACCGGGCTGCTGCGCGAAATCGGCATCGAAGCCCAGGCGGTCGCCGACGACATCCGCCAGCGGCAAAACAGGAAAGAGGCGACCGAGACCCTGCCGGTGTGAAGCCGCGCCGCGTTCTCAATCCGCAGGCGATGTCCTGAGCATCATGCCGGCGATCTCCTTCGCCAGTTTGGCGGCGACAAGCGCCGTCACGTTGGAGAGGTCCTGGCTTGGATTGTATTCAACGATATCAGCGGCAACGATCGGCTGGTTGATGCCTTGAATCAGGTTGATGACCTGCCGTGTCGACAGGCCGCCGGGCTCGCGGTGGGAGACGCCCGGCGCAAAGGCCGGATCGAGCCCGTCGAGATCCATCGAGATATAGACCGGCGTCCCGAGATCGAGCTGAATGCTTTCGCTGAAATGCGCGGCCTCCACCACCTCGACGCCAAAGCGCTTGAACTGATCGCGGTGATGACCGTTCACGGTGCGCAGGCCGATCTGGATCAGCCGGTCGGCAAGCCGTTCCTCCATGATGCGTGCGAAGGGCGAAGTGTGCGAACGCGGATTGTCATCGTAGGCATGATAGATGTCTGGGTGGGCATCGATATGCACGATCGTCAGGCTTGGATGGCGACGGCGTACAGCGCGCAGCACCGGCCAGGAGATGGCGTGATCGCCGCCCAGGCTGATCAGCGGATGGCCCGCGTCCAGTGCGCGGCCGACTTCGCTTTCGATCCGCTGCCAGGGATCGCCCGGTTGGGTGAAGTCGATATCGCCATGATCGACGAAGCGGTCGCTCAGGTCGAAGCCGGTCTCGCTCCATGAGGAGTAAGCATCGCTGGTGAGTTCGCGCCTGATCAGCGGTGGCGCCTTGGCCGCACCCTGGAGGTAGGATGAATTCCCGTCATGCGGTATTCCCAGAAGCGAAATCGCGCCTGCCATCGACACTCTCCCATTGCGACGGACGAATGCCTCTATAGAGACGGGAGCTGGCATTCGCGACCGCTGGTGTTTGGGCCAGAGGTGAATCCGGATCAGGAAAATCTGCGGGGCTAGGCGCTCAGCTCCTGCGCCCGGCGCAACCACACCTTGTTGTCGTGGAAGGCCGCGCCGCCATAGGGCGCGGGGGCATCGGCGCCGGTCAGCACGTTGATGCCTTCGCCGCGCTCATGCGCGCTGTTCGGCCAGATGCCCTCGGCGATCACGACGCCACGCTTGATGCCGTCGAACAATCTGGCATGTAGCACCACCTCGCCGCGCATGTTGCCGACCTCGACCCGGTCGCCGTCGGCAAGTTCGAGAGCCGCCGCATCGTCGGGATGCAGCAGGAGTTCGGGGCGGCCTTCCTTCGCCCTTGAAACCGGTGTCTCGGAAAAGGTCGAGTTGAGGAAGTTGCGCGCCGGCGAGGTCGTCAGGCGGAACGGATGCGCTTCGTCGGCCACTTCGATCAGGTCGACATGATCGGGAAATTCCGGCAATCGCGCCACCGGGCCGAACAGGCCCATGCTCTTCGGCGGCCGGTTGGGAGCCGCCTGCCCGGTCCAGTCGGCGCGGAAGCGGAATTTGCCGTCCGCATGGCCGAAGCCCCGGATGAAATGCGCGGTTTCGAAATCCGGCTGCAGGTCGACCCACTTCTCTTCCTTCAAGGAATCGAAGCTGCCCAGCCCGCGCTTGCCGAGGATGATGTCGATATGCTGCTGCTCGGTGAGGCCAAAGCCCGGCCGATCGGCGACGCCGAGGCGCTGGGCCAGCTGCTCGATGACGAAATGGTTGGTGCGCGGCCCTTCCGGCGGCTCGATCAGCTT
>NZ_RZSJ01000630.1:0-3436 GCF_003998025.1 Mesorhizobium sp. M8A.F.Ca.ET.021.01.1.1 | reverse complement strand
GTCATGAACGCGGCCGGCAGCGGCCGGGCCTTGCTGGTCGGTGCGTCGGAGGGCGGGCCGGGCTGCATCCGTTTTGCAGTCGAGCATAGCGACCGGCTGAGCGGCCTTGTTCTCTGGGGCTCGCTGGCGAAGGGCAGCCGCGCCCCCGACTATCCCTACGCCTTGACCGTCGCGCAGTATGATCTGTGGAAGCAACGCCTGCTCGCGGGTTGGGGTGGCCCAGCGGAAATCGAAACCTTCGCCCCAAGCCTCACTGGCGACCGTCAGGCGAGGACCTGGTGGGCCGGATTGCTCAGGGCAGCCTCCAGCCCGGGCGCGGTCGCGGGCCTGCTCGAGGCATTACGGGATGCAGATGTCCGTCACCTCCTGGCAAAAGTCTCCGCCCCGACGATGGTCCTCCACCGTTCAGGCGACCGCGCCGTGCGCATCGAGGCCGGGCGGTTCCTCGCGTCCAGGATTCCGGGCGCCCGGTTCATCGAGGTCGACGGCGACGACCACTGGTTCTGGGTCGGCGACCGGCAGTCCCTGCTCGACAGCATCAGTGCCTTCGTACGACGCGGCTGATCCCGCCTCACGCCGTTTTCTGCGCCTCCAGCCCCAACTCTTCCACCATCGCCTGACGCATCAGGAATTTCTGCGGCTTGCCGGTCACCGTCATCGGCAATTCGGTGCGGAAGCGAATGTGGCGCGGTATCTTGTAATGGGCGATCTGGCCCGCACAGAAGGCCTTGATTTCCTGTTCGGTGGCGACCTGGCCGGGTTTGAGCACGATCCAGGCGCACAACTCCTCGCCATATTTGGCATCCGGGATGCCGAAGACCTGCACTTCCCGCACCTTGGGATGACGGTAGAGGAATTCCTCGACCTCCCTGGGATAGACGTTCTCACCGCCGCGGATGACCATGTCCTTGACGCGGCCGACAATGTTGCAATAGCCCTCGGCGTCGATGGTGGCGAGGTCGCCAGTGTGCATCCAGCCGTCGGTGTCGATTGCCTCACGGGTCTTTTCGTCGTCGTCCCAATAGCCTTTCATCACCGAGTAGCCGCGCGTGCAAAGCTCGCCCGGCGCGCCGACGGCAACGGTGGCGCCATCGGCATCGACCGCCTTGACCTCGACATGCGGATGGATGCGCCCGACGGTCGACACGCGCTTTTCCAGCGGATCGTCGGTGCTGCTCTGGAACGAGACCGGACTGGTCTCGGTCATGCCGTAGGCGATGGTCACCTCCGACATATGCATCAGCGACACCACTTTCTTCATCACCTCGATCGGGCATGGCGAGCCGGCCATGATGCCGGTGCGCAGGCTGGAGAGATCGAAGGATGAGAAATCCGGATGGTCGAGCATGCCGACGAACATGGTCGGAACGCCGTAGAGGCCCGTGCAGCGCTCCTGCGCGATCGCTTTCAGCGTCAGGCCGGGATCAAAACCCTCGCAAGGGAAAACCATGGTCGCGCCTTTCGACACACAACCCATCGTGCCCATCGACATGCCGAAGCAATGATAGAGCGGCACCGGGATGCAGAGCCGGTCGTCGACAGTGAGCTTGATGGCCGAAGTGACGAAGTTGCCGTTGTTGACGATGTTCAGATGAGTGAGCGTCGCGCCCTTGGGAGCGCCTGTCGTGCCTGAGGTGAACTGGATGTTGATCGCGTCGCCCGGCTTCAGACCCTCGGAGATGCGGTCGAGGCTGTCATGCTCGTCGCGGCCGGCCATGGCCAGCACGTCGCCGAAATTGAACATGCCTGGCGAGTTCTCCTCGCCCATGCGGATGACGATCCTCAGCGCCGGCAATTTGGCGGCCTTCAGCTTGCCCGGCGTCGCCGTGGCGATTTCCGGCGCCAGCGTCTCGATCATGCCGAGATAGTCCGAGGTCTTGAAGCTCGCCGCCGTCACCAGAGCCTTGCAGCTGACCTTGTTCAGGGCATATTCCAGCTCGGTCAGCCGATAGGCCGGGTTGATGTTGACCAGAATCAGGCCGATGCGGGCGGTGGCGAATTGCGTCACCAGCCATTCCCAGCGGTTGGGCGACCAGATGCCGACGCGATCGCCCTTGCGCAGGCCGAGCGCCAGGAAGCCGGCGGCCAGCGCATCGACGGTGTCCGACAGTTCGCTCCAGGTGAAGCGCTTGTCCTGGCCGACGAAGATTGCGGCATCGAGCGTGCCGTATTTGCTGACGGTATCGGAGAACAGGGCCGGAATGGTCTCCTCCAGCAACGGCACCTTGCGCTCGCCCGAGACATGCGCCTTGCCGTCGACGGGCGCGACAAAGACAATGCCGGAGCGCGCGCCGCGTCCGCGCAGATTGGTGGCGTTCTTCAGCTCGTCGAGATTGACCGGCATCGCTCTCTCCTCCCAGCACGGACCGAGCCTATCAGCCTGCCGGAACGGTGGAAATCCCGCCGATGGTAGTGACACCCCTCCCGCCAGGGAAAGCAGGCTATCCGACCGTCGCCGTCATTTTCGCGGCTATATCCCGGAAGATGGCCTCATCGGCGGCGGAACGATCTTTCTTCGAGGCCACCAGGCAGGCCTGCGACTTCAGCAGGACGCCATCGCCCAGCACCTTGAGATGGTTGGCGCGCAGCGTCGAGCCCGTGGTGGTTATGTCGACGATGACGTCGGCAAGGCCGGCCGCCGGCGCGCCTTCGGTGGCGCCGAGGCTTTCGACGATGCGATAGACCTGGATGCCGTGCTTGAGCGAAAAGAACTGCTGCGTCAGCCGCCAGTATTTGGTGGCGATCCTGAGCCGCCGGCCATGGCGCTGGCGGAAATCTGCGGCGACGTCATCGAGATCGGCCATGGTGTCGACATCGAGCCAGATCTCGGGCACCGCGACCACGACATCGGCATGGCCGAAGCCGAGACGGGCGACGATCTCGGCCCGCGCTTCCCAGTCGGCGAGATTTTCCCGCACAAGGTCCTCGCCGGTGATGCCGAGATCGACCGCGCCCTGCCCTATTTCGCCCGATATTTCGGAAGCCGACAGGAAGACCACTTCGACATTGTCCAGGCCCTCGACGCGGGCGTGATATTTGCGCTCGTCGCCGGGCAGGCTGACGGCGAGGCCGGCCTTGGCCAGCACCTCCAGCGCCTGCTCCTTGAGCCGGCCCTTGGACGGGATCGCCAGCGTGATCATGGTGCCGTCTCCCGCAACGCCTCGATGCGGTCGAGCCACACCGAGAAGCCGACACCGGGGATCGCGGTCTTGGCGCCGAGCAGCGTCAGCAATCTGTCATAGCGGCCGCCACCGGCCAGGGGACGCTCGCCACTTGCGGCCGCGACTTCGAAGACCACACCGGTGTAATAATCGAGCGGACGGCCGAAGGCGGCGTCGTAGCGGATTTTTCCCGACGGCAAGCCATGCGCCTCGATCGCCTTGGCGCGGGCCGCGAATTTTTCCAGCGCCGCACCCAATGAAAGTCCGGCGCCGGC
>NZ_RZSJ01000062.1:0-17325 GCF_003998025.1 Mesorhizobium sp. M8A.F.Ca.ET.021.01.1.1 | reverse complement strand
GTACCTCCTATGAATGGACCGAGCTCGCCTACCAGGAGCGCAACACCGGCAATGCCGCTGTCTATATCTTCGGACTGTCGGTGCTGTTCGTGTTCCTGGCGCTGGCGGCGCAATATGAAAGCTGGGTGCTGCCATTCGCCATTGTGCTGGTGGTGCCGCTCGGCGTGCTGGCGGCGTTGCTCGGCGTATCGTTCCGAGGGCTGGACAACAACATCCTCGTGCAGATCGGCCTCATCGTGCTGATCGGGCTTGCCGCCAAGAACGCGATCCTGATCGTCGAATTCGCGCGGCAGGCGCAGGAACGCGGCCTGTCGGCCGCCGAGGCTGCCGTCGAAGCCTGCCGGCTCAGGTTGCGGCCGATCCTGATGACCGCCTTCGCGTTCATCCTCGGCGTCGTGCCGCTGATGATCGCAACGGGCCCGGGCGCGGAAATGCGCCAGTCGCTCGGCACCGCGGTGTTCTCCGGCATGCTCGGCGTCACCTTCGTCGGCCTGTTCCTGACGCCGGTGTTCTACGTCACGCTCAGGTCGCTGTTTTCACGGCGCAAGCCCCGTGCCGAGGCCGAGCCTTCGGGCCCGGCAGAGGCGCCATCGGAGACGGCCGCCGAGTAGGGTTAGGAATTCGCCGCGTCCGGCGCGGCTTATCACTCCAGAAAATCGGCGCGACGCGCTGCACACGACCCCCACCAAACGGTCAAAAATCAGCCACTTACGCGGTCGTTTTGGTGAGCCCGCCGGGTCATCGTTTTCTACAGGAAGTCAATACGTTAGCGGCTGGTTCGCCAATCCATTTCCTTCGTATTCTCTCGTATGGTCTGGCGAACCTCTCAAACCGCCCGCTGTTGGCAGGACAGCTGGCAGCTGTTCCGGGGACCAGGAATGAGCCGCTCATTGTGCCGCAGCCCCACATTCCTTGACATCGGGTATTTATCCGAAATTATGTAGGAAAGAAGGATCGCAAGCATGACGGGAATCGCGCTGTCGGGCGTATCAAAGCACTTTGGCGCTGTCGAAGTGATCCGCGACGTGAGCCTGGACATTGAGCCAGGAGAGCTGGTCGTGTTTCTCGGTCCGTCCGGTTCCGGCAAGACGACGCTGCTCCGGATGATCGCCGGCCTCGAAAGCATTGACCAGGGGACGCTGACGATCGACGGGGTGCGCTCGGAGAACCTTGCGCCTGGCAGGCGCAACGTTGCCATGGTCTTCCAGAACTATGCGCTTTACCCACATATGACCGTCGCGGAGAACATGGCCTTTGGGCTGAGGAACATTCGGGTTGCGCCGGATGTCATCCGCCAGCGGATCGCCGAGGCTGCGCGTATCCTGGAGATCGAAGCGCTGCTTCACCGGCGGCCGTCGCAGCTCTCCGGCGGGCAGCGCCAGCGCGTGGCCATCGGGCGTGCGATCGTCAAGGAGCCCAAGGCATTCCTGTTCGACGAGCCACTCTCCAATCTGGACGCAGCACTTCGAGCCCGTACACGCGTCGAGCTTGCCGAACTGCATCAGCGTTTGAAATCGACGATGATCTACGTCACCCACGACCAGGTGGAAGCGATGACGCTCGCCGACCGCATTGTGATCCTCAACGATTGCCGGATAGAGCAGATGGGAAGACCCGTCGATGTCTATGCACGTCCGGCGTCGCGCTTCGTCGCGACCTTCGTCGGGTCGCCGGCGATGAACATCCTGCCTGTCACGGTTTCGGGCTCGGGCGACAGGCTCAATGCGCGCTTGACCGATGGATCGCTCGTCGAACTTCCCGGCGCGCCAATCGACATGGATTGGCGCGAACTCGGAGTGCGGCCGGAATCGCTGACTGTCGTCGCCGAGGGCAATGAAGCATTCGCCACGGCGACCGTTGTCGAGCGCCTTGGCGAGCGAACGCTCGTCTATGCGCGGCTCGCGGATGGGACGCAGGTGACGGCACAGGATCGCGGGCTTTCGAGCGTCAAACCGGGCGACGCCGTTCGGCTGAAGTTCGACGCCACGGCCCTGCATCTCTTCGCCGCGGACGGATCGGCCTGGCGCGCACGCGCCGGCGGAGCCTGAACCCGCCGAGCGGGTCGTGCCCTCCGGCATTGCGGTGCACCTGCCGGGGCTCTAGCCCTTGATACCTGCCGAGAGCGTTATAGCCTCGGTCACCCGGCGCTGGAAGAAGAGGTAGGCCAGTGCCACCGGCAGGCCGGCCAGTACGGCTGCCGACAGCTGGCGCGCGTAGTAGACACCGAAGGCGTCGTTGACCTGCGTAATGCCGACCGTGATGGTCATCATCTCGGTGCGGGTCACCGAGAGGAACGGCCACAAGAACGCGTTCCACGTCCAGATGAAGCAGACGATCGACAGCGCGGTGGTTACCCCCCAGTTCATAGGCATGTAGATCTTGAAGAGGATCCCGAATTCGGACGCATTGTCCATGACCGCGGCCTCGCGGAAGTCCTTCGGGACCTGATCGAAAAACTGCTTGTACACGATGATGATGACGGGGTGGATAAGCTGCGGCAACATGATTCCGGCCCAGCTGTTGAGCAGGCCGAGGTTGGCGACCAGCACGAAGTGATTGATGATCAGCGCCGAAGTCGGCACCATAAAGGAGGCAAGGATCAGCCACCAAAGCGCGATCCGCCCCGGGAACCGCAACTGCGAGATTGCGTAGCCGCACAGCATCGAGATGAAGATGGTGATGACCGTTACGCCGACCGCGACCGCCACTGAATTGACGTACCAGGCGCCTATCTGCGTGGTGGTCAGGGCGCTGACGTAGTTCTCCAGCGTCGGCGTCTCGGGCCAGAGTTCGATGTAGGGCCGCACGACCTCGTCGTCCGGTTTGAGCGATGAGATCACACCCCAGTAGAGCGGGAACGCCCATAGGATGGCCCAGACGAGCGTCAGTGCGGTGATGATCCCGCCCCAGAAGTTCCAGCGTTGAGCAGCCACCGCGTTCATCGGCGCCGCCTTTCGGCGAACCGGAGCAGTTGGAATTGCAGGACCGAGACGACCACCACAAGCACGAAGAGGGTCACGGCGACGGCTGCCGCCCTGCCTCCCTGGTTCTGCTGGAAGGCCTTCTGGAAGACGTAGTAGACGAGCACCATATTGTCGTTCGGCCGGCCGCCGATCGAGAACAGATAGACTTGGTCGAAGATCTTAAGCTGCAGGATGAGCTGGATGGTGAACACCAGCGAGGTGATCGGCCACAGCAGCGGCCAGGTGATGCGCCGGAACGTGGTCCATCGCGTCGAGTTGTCGAGCGCCGCGGCTTCGTAGATCTCCGCTGGTATGGACCGCAGTCCGGCGAGGAAGAGGAGGATCGAGAAGCCTGCGGTCCACCAGATCGTCACCCCGGCCACAGCCGGCAAGAACCAGACGCGCGACTTGAAGACCGGCACGCGCGGGATTCCGAGCCAGTCCAGCACATGCATCGCGATCCCGAACTGGAAATTCAGCGTCCAGTCCCAGATCAGATAGACGACGGACACCGGCAGGATGTAGGGCAGGAAGAACAGCGCCAGCACGATCGACTGGAAGCGGCCCTTGAGCCGCGACACGCCTAGCGCGATCAACAGGGCGATGAGTGTCCCTGGGACGACCGTCATCAGCACGAAATAAGCGGTGTTCCAGAGCGCGCGCCGGAACATCGGGTCGTTGTCGAGCCGCAGGTAGTTGTCGAGACCAACCCATCGACCAGCGCCGATCAGCGGCGCATCGGTGAAGGAGATGCGGAACATCTGGACCGTCGGATAGACGAACGCCAGCAGATAGATCGCCAGGAAGGGAGCGACCAGCACCAGCGCGACAAGACGTTCAGTGCGGGAGTTGCGAAGCATGGCTCTTCCTCGAACACGGCTGGGGCCGCCCTGGGCGGGGCGGCCCCAGCCTTGAGCCTTACATGCTGTTCAACTCTTCCTTGATGGATTTCACCGCCTCGCCGGGGTCCATCTCTCCATTGAGGGTCGGCACAAAATAATTTGACATGATGTCGAAGATCGGCCCGGCGACACCAGCCTTGGGCGACTTCGGATCGAAGATCATGTTGGCCGTCAGCGTCGAGTAGGTCGCATTGGGCTCCATTGCCTTGTATTCACCGGTTTCGGTGACTGGCTTGTAGGCCGGGATGTGCCCTGCCGTGGCCCAGAACAGCGAGTGCTTGTCCATCCAGGAGATCACCTCGAGAACGGCAGCACGCTTTTCCGGGCTGATTTCCTTGCCCTTGTTCTTCGGGATTGCGAATGAATGGCTGTCCGCATAGGTGCATGGCTTGTCGAAGATCACCGGGATCTCGACGGCGCCCCAGTCGAACAGCTTGCCTTGCTTGGCGAGGTCGGTCATCGTGGGAACTTCCCAGACGCCGTTGATCATCATCGCGGCCTTGCCCGAGGTGAACAGGGCGACGGTCGCGGGATAGTCCGTATAGGTCGACTGCAGCCCGGCCTTCGTCCACCCTTGCAGGACCGCTAACGCTTTCGCCAGCTTTTGAGGATTGTCGCCGGCGAGGAACTCGTTGCCCGTCAGAAGCTCGCCGCCTTGCTGGCACACCAGCGAATAAATGGTGCGGTACATGAAGTTGCCGTCGGCGGTGACGCTGCCCAGCGGGAACTCGACGCCGGCATCCTTCAACTTCTGCAGTGTCGCGGTGAATTCCTCCTTGTTTCTCATACCCACGGGACGGCCGTCGTCGCCGAGCACGCCTGCCTTCTTCAGGAGGACGCGATTGTAGTACAGGACGATCGGATGGGTATCGAGCGGCACCGCGTATTGCTTGCCGTCGACCGTCACGGCGCGCATCGTCGTCTGGGCGAAGTCCGAGGCCGAGAGGCCCATCTTGCTCATATCGTCGGCGGTGATTTCTTCGAGAATGTCCTGGCTCACCGCCAAGGGGATGCGGCTGGCATGATAGGTCATGACGTCAGGCGCCTCACCGACCGCGGCCGAGGTCTGCACCTTCGCGTAGAAGGGCGTGCCCCACTCCAGCGTCGTGGCGTCGATCTTGATCTTGCCGGCGTGGGCGGCGTTGAAGTCGGAGATCATCTGCTTCATGCGCACGCCGTCACCGCCGCCGAGGAAATCCCACCATGCGACGGTTTCTTCGGCCTGGGCCGCGACGGCCCAAAATCCTCCGGCCGCAACCACCGCTAGGGCCATCATCTTGCGAAAGTTCATCTCAGCTTCCTCCCGAGTACGGCGGTTAGATCCGCCTTGAACGTTTCAATGCTACACCAAACCACTTCGCCTGCAACGGATTTTACGGTATATATCTGATACTCGGATATTAACTCAAAGTGTCACGCGCACCATCGAATAGGAGTGCGGCGGCAAGTTCAGCGTCATTCCCTTGCCGCTGAGCGCTGCCCCATTGCCTTTGGCCGGTGATACGTTGTCCGGCGCGTCCTTCGTGTTGCAGGCCTCGAGATCGTCATGACGGATGATCGTATGCTCGATGGACTTGGCGGCGAACCGCTCTAGGGCGACGTCGGCCTCTATCGTCTCGGACCCATGCCGGTTGATTGCGAAGAAGGTCAGCGTGCCGGCGTTCGAATTATGCACGCCCGCAATGTCGAGCCATGGCACCTTGTCGGCAGCGGCCGCGTCATAGGTAGGCACCTCGACCGCGAGCTGCAGCGCGGTGCCGCGGCCGTGCTTGGAGGCCAGCATAAAAGGCCAGTAGATCGTCTGCCGCCAGGCGCTGCCGCCGGGATCGGTCATGATCGGCGCGATAACGTTCACCAGCTGCGCAATGCAGGCGATGCGAACAATATCCGACCGTCGAATGAAGGTGTTGATGATGCAGCCGACCTGCAGCACGTCCTCGAAATTGTAGATGTCTTCCAGAAGCCTGGGCGCTTCCGGCCAGTCCCAGTCGCGCATACGCTCGGCGTCCCGCTTGCGCTGATGGTACCAGACGTTCCACTCGTCGAAGGAGATCTTCACCTCCCGCTTCGAGCGGGTCTTGGCCTTCACGTAGTCGATGATGCCGGAGACCGTGCCAATGTAGCGGTCGAGTTTCGCCGGAAGAGCGAGATATTCGGCCGTATTCTTCTCGTAGTTTTCGAAATACATGTGGAGAGAGATGTAGTCGACCTGCTCGTAGGTCGCTTCCAACACGGTTGCTTCCCACTGCGGATAGGTCGGCATATTGGAATGCGACGAGCCGCAGACGACCAGTTCCACCGTTGGGTCGAGGCCGCGCAACGCCTTGGCCGTCTCGTTGGCCAGATGGCCGTATTCTTCCGCCGACTTGTGGCCGACCTGCCAGGGACCGTCCATTTCATTGCCGAGACACCAGAGGCGGCAGTTCCAGGGCTGCGCGCGTCCGTTCTTGGCCCTGAGGTCGGACCAGTAGCTGCCGCTCGGGTGGTTGACGTATTCAACGAACGCCCGCGCCTCGTCGAGGCCGCGGGAACCGAGATTGACCGCAAGCATCATCTCGGTGCCGGCCTTTTCGGCCCAGTCGGCGAATTCGTGGATTCCAACCAGGTTCGGCTCCGTGGTGCGCCAGGCAAGATCCAGCCGCCGCGGGCGGTTCTCCTTTGGGCCTATGCCGTCTTCCCAATTGTAGGCGGACACGAAGTTGCCGCCCGGGTAACGGCAGATCGGCGTGTCGAGCGCACGCACCAACTCGATCACGTCCTTGCGCATCCCCTCTGCGTCCGCTTGCGGATGTCCGGGCTCGTAGATGCCCGTGTAGACCGCCCGACCAAGATGCTCGAGGAACGAGCCGTAAAGACGTTTGTCGATATCCGCGACGGCATAGGCCGCGTTCGCCGTGACTCTGGCCTTCATGATCCCTCCCACTGCGGATTATCAATCCGACTTTCCGGTCTATATCCGGGTCGCGGGTCAGTTAAGGGCGGAGTTCGTTCGCCCGTCAAGGGCCTAATACGCTCTCAAGCCTTCAGCAGGCGCAGAACGATGTCGTTGCTGTAATTGCCGAAGCCGCTACCAAAGATGTTTATGCCGCCGGGGTGACGCGCATCTTCCTTCACGCCGATTCGTATCCGGATCGAGCGGTGCCGCTCAAGCTCCAGATCAGCCAGCGAGCATTTGGAAACCTTGTTGTTGTTGCGATAGGTGCCGTTGTTCGTGACGCGCCAGTGTGTGAGGTCGCCATATTGCGATCCGGCCAGCTTCCACCAGCCGGGCGTATGCTTGCCGCGCTTGTCGCCATAGTCGGCTGGCGCCGTCCAGGTATCTATCTCGTGTCCGTTGATCGCTACCGTGATGTCCGATGGCCAATCCTTCGATGTGCCCGGGACCTCCGACGAAAGCTCCATCGCCAGTTCCAATCCGCCGACTTTGGCATTGGCAAGCGTCGCATTGTTGGGAAACTGGTATTCGACGAAGCCGCGCGTGAACCACAGCAGCCCTGCCCGCATACGGTCAGGATCGAGGAAGGTGTCGGGCACATCGAGAAGTCCGATGACGCCGTCTTTTGAACACAGGCCGCAGGGAGCGGAGACTTCGCATCTCGTATAGAGTCCAAGCGGCATCGCCACTTCTATGACGCCGAGATCCTGCGCCGGCGGGCGGTCCTTAAAGACGACAACCAACTCGGAGAAGGTCGAATAGCAAACCTTCTGGCTTCCCTTGCGCGCCTTCTGTGATTTCGTCTCGATCAAACCGACATCGACAAGAACCTGGATGTTTGCGGAAATCGTTGATTGCGGAAGACCCAGTTCTTCGGCCACTTGATTGACGTTTTTCGGCCCCTTGCGGTGCAGCAGATCGAGAATCCGGACCCGGACCTCGCTCGCGAGGCTCTTCAACAAGTCAAGCCGCTCAAGCGGATCGACAACCATGATTTCATTCGACATATGGCCCCGCAGTCGTCACACGGGGTTATGTATCAGCAGATCAGATACAAATAAAGACGGTGGCGTTATGAATTGAACCTCCTGGCTGGCATATCTTTCGTAACGACTTCGTCATTCAGTAGTTGACTAGCACGGCCACAACGGCGGCGCGTTGCCTGCGTTGACCAGTCCGGGGGAATGCCTGGCCGTCAGCATGCCCATGCACTTGGCAAAAGCGTCGCGGAACTTCTCATGCGCCGTTTGAAAGGTGAAATGCGCGCCCCAGAACGGCTCGTCTTGCCGACAGAGATCATTGAGCGCGGATCCGTCGGTCTGATCAGGATGAGCGCTAGGTCCTCATGCTCAGCCGATCAGGACTTTCCCAGTCCCATGTTTGAGCGGGGTTGGATGAAGCGCGCACAGCGCGCACTCGATATGTCAATCCCTTGACGCCCTTAGCCCTCAGCAGCCCACCGTAAGGCAACAAAATCAAAGTGATGCGCGGAGGCTCGCCGCCTCCCACTTGGCTAACACGAGGAAGAAAATGGCCATAAAGCATTGATAAATAACGACGATGGTGGGCCCGGAGGGGCGTCGTTTTCCACGGAAAATCAATATGTTAGAGGATGGTTCGCCAACCCATTCCCTTCGTATTCTCTCGTATGGTCTGGCGAACCCAAGGTCGGGCAGCAGGACTAGTTTTAATGCAAGCGGTAAGTCTGTCTTGTCTCACAAAGTGTCGATGGACGCATGTTGACCAGGGATTTTGCGGACGTCATAGACGACTGAGGGGTCACAAGCCCACACTCGACCTTCTCATGGCGCTTGGTTAGATGCATCAGCGATTGAGCACAATGCAGATAGATAGATATCTGTTTCATTGCCGAGGTTTTCTGTGAGCGAGCAATATCGATTCCCCTGGCGGGAGCGCATGACGATCCTCGGCGATGTGGAGGCGGCATCCTTCCTGCCGTGGATCGAGCGTCATGCCGCCAAGCTCGGGCTCGCGCAGGCCATATGCGTTGCCGGTCCCGATCGCATCGAACTCGACATTGTCGGCCCGGCCGAACTCATCGACATGATGGAGATGGGATGCTCGCTTGGACCAATCGATGTCTGGGTCGAGGCCATCCATCGGGCGCCGATCGAGAGCGAATCGGGCTAGTTTCCGGCCTGCGGCTTCTGCCTGCCAAGGTGCATGCACCTTTTTTGGGCATTATTGCCCGTGAGGAAATGTTGTGCAAACGTGACCCGCCTATTAGCATATGCTTGACCGCGAAGCTGCGCTCAGGAAGATGCTGGTGTTGTTTGAAAGTTGATGTATGCCGCCTTATCCGACCGGCTCATGGATACCTGTTGCCCTCTCCGCGGACTTGCCGGCGGGAACCGTAATGCCCGCGCAGTCCCCGGCTGGGCCGGTTGCGCTTTGGCGAAGCCGTTCGGGCCGAGCATCGGCGTTTGCGGACAGATGCCCCCATCGCGGCATGCGCCTTTCCCACGGCTTTGTACGCGGTGAAACCCTGTCCTGCATCTATCACGGCTGGGGCTATGCTCAGGAGGGAAATTGCCTGCGCATTCCCGCTCATCCGGCGCTGACTCCGCCGGACACGATTCGCGTTGCAACGCAGCATGTCGAGGATGGCGACGGTATCATCTGGATTTCCGCCGGCGAAGCCGCTGCCCCTCCGCCGCGGCTCGACGGCGTTGCCCCGCTGCGTTCCATGATGGTGGAAGCGAACGTCGCGGCGCTGGAGGCGGCCGCGGGCGCGAAGGCCGCGGGAGGCCTGCTCGACCATAGCAACGATGGCCTGACGCTTCGGCTGCTGCTTGCGCCCGATGGTGAAGCCCGGACGCTTATGCATGTTCTGGTGGGCGAGGACGCCAATCCGACCGAACGGATCGCCGCGTCGAGGGCCGCCGAAACGCTGCGGCGGGCGGCCGAGAGAATTCGGAGCGGTGGGGCCGTCCAATGACCCGCAACGCGATGATCGACGAATGGTATCCGGTCGGCCTTGCGAGCCAGCTCGACGCGCATGGGCGCGGCACGGCCCTGATGGGCGAGCCCATCGAGGTGAGATGCGGCGAAGACGGAACCGCCAAGGTCACAGGCGGCAACGGACGTGTCCTCCCAACCTGCATCCGCTATGGCCATGTCTGGTCATCGCTCGGCGATCCGAAAAAGCCGCTGTTTGCGATCCCCGAGGCCGATCAGCCTGGCCGCCGGCTCGTCGATGTCGGCGTGGTTCGCGTGCGCTGTTCGCCATTGCGCGCGGTGGAGAACTTCCTGGACATTGCGCATTTTCCATTCGTCCACACCGACATATTGGGCTCCGAACCGCACACGGAGGTCCAGAACTACAAGGTCGAAATCCGCGAGGACGAGGATGAGGTTTGGGCTACCCAGGTGAAGTTCTACCAGCCGCAGGCCGCGAAGTCGGCGGAGGGCGGCATAACGACGGAGTACATGTATCGCGTGCCCGCGCCGACATGCTCGATCCTCTACAAGACCTGCCCGCCGCGTCCCGGCGAATGGGACGTCATTACGCTGTTCGTGCAGCCGCTTGCCGAAGACCTGTGTGACGTGTGGCCCTGGATGGCGCTGTTCGACGACGAGACGCCGATGACGGACCTGATCCATTTCCAGCAGACGATCTTCGTCCAGGACCGGTCGATCCTCGAAAACCAGATCCCGAGGTTGCTGCCGCTCGACCCCGGCATGGAGATTCCCACGCGAGCCGACCTGACTTCGGTTGCCTACCGGCGCTGGCTGAAGCGCCATGGCTACACCTACGGCGCGCAACTGGTGGCGCAATGAAGCTCTACGACTACGTGCTGTCGCCGAGCTGTTACAAGGTGCGCCTGATGGCGGCGCTGGCAGGGGTGAAGCTCAGCATCCGGCCCGTCGACTTCCATCCCGGTGCCGAGCATCGCGGTCCGGAACTCATGGCGCTCAACCCGGCGGGTTCGATCCCGATCCTTGAGGACGGCGACCTCGTCCTGACCGAATCCTCGGCCATGCTTGTCTACCTCGCTACAAAGGCGGCACCGCAATGGCTGGGCAACGATACGGCCGTGCAAGCGGCGCGTGTCCAACAATGGCTTTCGTTCTCGCATCGACTGACAGCAAGCCTGGGGGCGGCGCGCCTGCACGAGATGCTGCTGCGCCCGGGCAACATCGATGCCCTTAAGGGACAGGGGACGGCAGCCCTGCGGGAATTGGAAGCTGGTCTCGTAGAACAGAGTATCCGCGGCCAGCGCTTCCTCGCATCGGACCGGCCGACGGTCGCGGACATCGCCTGTTTCCCCTATGTGGCGCTGGCGCCGGACGGCGGGGTCTCGCTCGATCCTTATCCCAAGATCCGTCTATGGTCGCGGGCCATCCGCGGTCTCGACGGCTTCATCGAGATGCCTGGCATCCACCGGCTGCATGAGCTCAAACCCGAGCCCGTCCCAGAAGTAGGCGAGGCCTGAAATGGCGGGTTATCTGTTGAAGAACTGTGCCGCGGTCATCGTGGACGATGGCGACGGTCCGCGCGTCCGCCGCAACGTCGATGTGTTGACCGACGGCCCGGCTGTACGGGCCATCGGCGAAGCCCTGGATAAGGGTGAGTTGCCTGTGGGGACCGTCACGCAGGACGCCGCCGGTTGGTTCGTCTATCCCGGCCTCGTCAACACCCATCACCACTTCTTTCAGTGCTTCGTGCGCAACCGCGCCGATCTGGACTGGACGAAGCTGTCGGTCATCGAATGGCTCGACCGCATCTATCCCATCTTCTCACGGCTGACCGAGGAGTGCTTCTATCACTCATCGGTCACGGCCATGGCGGAATTGATAAAGCACGGCTGCACGACGGCATTCGATCATCAATACTGCTTTCCGCGGCATGCCGGCAAAAGGCTGATCGACCGACAGTTCGAGGCGGCCGAACTGCTCGGCATGCGCTTCCATGCCGGACGTGGCGGCAACACGCTGCCGAAATCGGAAGGCTCGACCATCCCCGACGCCATGCTGGAAACGACGGACGAGTTCATCGCCGACTGCGCCCGGCTGATCGACACCTACCATGATGACGGTAAGTTCAGCATGCGTCAGGTCGTGGTCGCGCCCTGCCAGCCGGTCAACTGCTATCGCGAGACATTCGTGGAATCGGTAGCGCTGGCGCGCGACCGCAAGGTGCGCATGCACACCCATGTCGGCGAAGGCGAAAGTCCGGTCATGCAAGCCCGCCACGGCCTGCGCACGGTGGATTATTGCGCGGAGATCGGTTTCTCCGGGACGGATGCCTTCTATGCCCATTGCTGGGAACTGACCCACGACGAACTGCGCAAGATGGCCGCTATCGGCACCGGCGTGGCGCACTGCCCGGAGCCGGTCTATCTCGTCGGCGCCGAAATCACCGACATACCGGCGATGTCGGCCCTCGGGCTGAGTGTAGGACTGGGTTGCGACGGCGCCGCCTCGAATGACAATTCCAACCTGATGCACTGCATCCATTCAGCCTACATGCTGCAATGCCTTGCGGCGTCGACACGCGACCACCCGGTTCCGCCGCCGGTCGATTTCCTCGGCTATGCGACGACAGGTGGCGCGGCGCTGCTCGGGCGCGGCGATATCGGCAGGCTGTCGCCCGGCATGGCCGCCGACCTGTTCGAGACCTATGCGGTGACGGTTGTCGCCACCATGGTGCTGGGCGCCATCTTCTTTGGCGGCACCGCCATCCTTGGTGCGGCGATGCTCTATCCGCTCGCCATCTGCGGCGCCTGCATCCTGACCTCGATCGTCGGCACCTTCTTCGTCAAGCTCGGTTCCAACGGCTCGATCATGGGCGCGCTCTACAAGGGGCTGATCGTGACCGGCCTGCTGTCGGTCGTTGGCCTCGGCGTCGCCACTTCGGCCACGCTCGGCTGGGGCGAGGTCGGCACCGTCGCCGGCATCGTCATCACAGGCAAGAACCTGTTCATCTGCGGCCTCATCGGCCTCGTGGTGACCGGCCTTATCGTGGTGATCACCGAATACTACACCGGCACCAACAAGCGTCCGGTCAACTCGATTGCCCAGGCATCGGTGACCGGCCATGGCACCAACGTCATCCAGGGCCTCGCGGTCTCGCTGGAATCGACGGCGCTGCCGGCGATCGTCATCGTTGGTGGCATCATCGCCACCTACCAGCTCGGCGGCCTCTACGGCACGGCGATCGCCGTCACCACCATGCTCGGCCTCGCCGGCATGATCGTGGCGCTCGACGCCTTCGGCCCGGTCACCGACAATGCCGGCGGCATTGCCGAAATGGCCGGCCTGCCCAAGGAAGTGCGCCACTCCACCGACGCGCTCGACGCGGTCGGCAACACCACCAAGGCGGTGACCAAGGGCTACGCCATCGGTTCGGCCGGCCTCGGCGCATTGGTGCTGTTCGCCGCCTATTCGAACGACCTGAAGTTCTTTGCCGCCAATGGCGACAAGTATCCTTACTTCCAGGGCATGGGCGAAATCTCCTTCGATCTCTCCAACCCTTATGTCGTCGCCGGCCTGATCTTCGGCGGCCTCATTCCCTACCTGTTCGGCGGCATCGCCATGACGGCCGTCGGCCGCGCGGCCGGTGCCATCGTCGAGGAAGTGCGCAAGCAGTTCCGCGAGGATCCGGGCATCATGGCCGGCACCTCGAAGCCCAACTATGCGCGCGCCGTCGATCTCCTGACCAAGGCGGCGATCCGCGAGATGATCATCCCGTCGCTGCTGCCCGTGCTGGCGCCGCTCGTCGTCTATTTCGGCGTGCTGCTGATCTCGGGCTCGAAGGCTTCGGCTTTCGCAGCACTGGGCGCCTCGCTGCTCGGCGTCATCGTCAATGGCCTGTTCGTCGCCATCTCGATGACTTCGGGCGGTGGCGCCTGGGACAACGCCAAGAAGTCGTTCGAGGACGGGTTTGTCGACAAGGACGGCGTCAAGCACCTCAAGGGCTCCGAGGCGCACAAGGCGTCGGTGACCGGCGACACCGTCGGCGATCCCTACAAGGACACCGCCGGCCCGGCGGTCAACCCGGCGATCAAGATCACCAACATCGTGGCCTTGCTGCTGCTGGCGGTGCTCGCGCACGGCTGAGCGGGAGCCCGGAAACTTGAAATAGCTCAACGCTTGAAATCAAGAACCCGCGAGGAGCGATCCTCGCGGGTTGGACGTTGCGACCGGCCTGATTTCCTTGATCCTGACGCCGTCGATCGGCGGCGGATCGATGGCAAGCCAGTCCGATGTCACTGTCTGCCGGTCGGGTGTCCCCGTCGTCATCCAGCCATCCGGCACCGCACGGTCGTCACCGCTCATGTCCAAGCCCCAAGCCTGGCCGGTTGATATGGTTTGCCACATCCCTGACAAGCCGGCTCCTCATTGGCCAAACAAAAACCCGTGAGATCGCTCCCACGGGTTTTCGGTCGCCTGAGACATTTCCGTTCCCCAAGGTCAGGGAAGCAGGATTCTAGGGAAGCAGGAATCTAGAAATCAGGGGGTGCCGCCGGGCATGCTGGGGGCCAGCTTGCTGGCGCCGTTGATGATCTGGCTGAGGAAGTTCTGGTCCTTGCCGCCGGTCGGCGTGGTGCGCGAGATGAAGTCGAAGATCTTGCCGTCCTTCAAGCCGTAATTGGCGATCTGGGTGACGCGGCCGTCCGCACCGAAATAGACCGCGAGCACTTTCTGGTCGACGAGCCTGGGCTTGTCGAAGGCGACATAGCGTTTGCGGGTTTGCGAAATGTAATAAAACGCCTCGTTGTCGAACGTCGCCGTCGTCGATGGCGTGCCAAGCGCCAGAAGCACCTGTTCGCGGCTGGAACCGACGGGCACCGAATCGACGGCCTGCTGGTCATAGACATACCCTTGCGTGAACGTTTCGCTCGGACTGAGGTCACCGATCATCTTGTTGGTGTGGCATGCCGAGAGCGCCGATATGACAACCAGTAGCGAGATCGCGCCGGCGGGCCTGGACGAGAAGGTCGACTTGAAATTCAGCGCGCGCAACAACAATTCTCCATTATATCGCCGCAACTTGCGCTGGGCCGCAAAACCGGTAAACCAGCTTGCTTGCCGATGCAACAAGGCCAATTCAACAAACGGTCCCCGGAGACCATCCCCATGTTCCAGCGCCTTTTTGGCCGCGAACGCCACGCCAACCGCGCCATCACCGACGCGCTTTACGCACAAATCGTGGCGGCGGCGCGGCAGACTGTTTTTTATTCCCATTGGAATGTGCCGGACACGCCGCTCGGCCGTTTCGAGATGCTTTCGCTGCACATGTTCCTGGTCCAGCACCGCTTGCGCGGCGAGGACGGCGTTGCCCAGGAGATCGCGCAGGTGCTGATCGACGAGTTCTTCCTCGATGTCGATCATTCGCTGCGGGAACTGGGCATTGGCGACGTCGGTGTGCCAAAACGCATGAAGAAACTGGCGAAGATGTTCTATGGCCGCACCGCCGCCTATGATGATGCGCTGGAACGAGGCGATCATGATGGTCTGACCGCGGCACTTGCCCGTAATGTCCGTCCCGACGCCGACGCCTGGTCGGAAGCATCGCGTTTGGCAGGGTATGTCGCCGACGCCAGCCGGCAACTGAATGCGCAGCCGACCGAATCGATCGTTGCCGGCACTGTGGCATTTCCAGGAGCCAACGGAGGCTGATCGATGAAACACGCCGATATGCAAAGTCCGGTATCCTTTTTCGCCAATGTCGCCCGGCTGCCACAGAAGGGGCTGCCCGTGGTGATCGAGGCCGACCCCGCGCAACGCGCCGCACTCGCCGAGGCGCACGGGCTGCTGTCGGTCGAAGCCTATCGCGCCGAACTGCTCGTTGCGTCGTGGAAGCGCAATGGCGTCAAGGTCAGCGGCCGTGTCGAGGCAGACATCACCCAGGCCTGCATCGTCACGCTCGACCCCGTCCAGGCACATATCGATGAGCCGGTCGAGGCGCTGCTCTTGCCCGAGGACTCCAAGCTCGGACGGCAGGGATTCGATGGCGGCGGCGAAATTCTGCTCGACGCGGATGGGCCCGATAGCCCCGAGACATTTTCGGGCGACACCATCGATGTCGGGGCGCTTGCCGAACAGTTCTTCGGATTGGCGATCGACCCCTATCCGCGCAAGCCCGGCGCGTCGCTTGATGCCGGTGACGACACCGGATCGGCGGAGAATGAATTTCAGCAAAAACTGCGATCCTTGCTGGGAAAATCCTGAAAACCTCGCCCGCGACGGAAAAGCCGGTTGTGCGACAGCCTAAAACCGCTATTTTCGCCGAGCCTTTGCGATCACTAAAACGACTTGCCGCCTAACCGTGAGATGAATACCGCGTGATCAGGATTTCCATCGATGCCATGGGCGGCGATCACGGACCAACCGTGGTCATTCCAGCGCTCATGACGGTCGCGACCCGCCGTCCCGACATCCGCTTCGTCATCTACGGACGTGAGGAACTGGTGCGCCCCGAACTCGCCAAGTTCCCCAAATTGGCCGAGATCAGCGAGTTCTTCCACTGCGAGATCGCGGTCAGGATGGACGACAAACCGAGCCAGGCGCTGCGCCACGGCCGCTGGAAATCGTCGATGTGGAAGGCGGTTGAGGCGGTCAAATCGGGCGCCGCGGATGCATGCATTTCCGCCGGCAACACCGGCGCGCTGATGGCGATGTCGAAATTCTGCCTGCGCACCATGGCCACCATCGAACGCCCGGCGATTGCGGCATTGTGGCCGACATTGCGTGGCGAAAGCGTGGTTCTTGATGTGGGCGCCACCATTGGCGCCGATGCGCACCAACTCATCGATTTTGCCATTCTCGGCACCGGCATGGCGCGTTCCGTATTCGGCATCGCCCGGCCCACGGTCGGCCTGCTCAATGTCGGCGTGGAAGAGATCAAGGGCCAGGAAGAGGTCAAGGAAGCGGGACGCATGTTGCGCGAAGCCAACATGGCCTCGATGAACTACCATGGCTTCGTCGAAGGCGACGACATCGGCAAGGGGACGGTCGACGTCGTGGTGACGGAAGGCTTCGCCGGCAACATCGCGCTGAAGACGGCTGAAGGCACCGCCCGCCAGATAGGCGGCTATCTGCGGGCCGCGATGAGCCGCACGCTGATGGCCAAGATCGGCTATGTCTTCGCCAAGGGCGCCTTCGACCGCCTGCGCGAAAAGATGGATGTCGGCCGCTCCAATGGCGGCGTGTTCCTGGGGCTGAACGGCATCGTCGTCAAAAGCCATGGCGGCGCCGATTCGGATGGTTTCGCCGCGGCGATCGAACTCGGCTACGACATGGTGCGCAACAATCTGCTCGACCGCATCGAGGCCGACCTCGATCTGTTCCATGCGCGCAACCCGCATGCCCTGACATCTAGGAAATCCGACGTCGTTACCGACGCAAAGGAATAGGAAAGAATTTTGATCAGATCAGTTGTGCGCGGCACGGGCTCCGCGCTGCCCCGCCGCATCATGAAGAATGCCGATTTTGAAGGCATGGTCGAGACCTCCGACGAGTGGATCGCCCAGCGCACCGGCATCCGCCAGCGCCATAT
>NZ_RZSJ01000629.1:0-3439 GCF_003998025.1 Mesorhizobium sp. M8A.F.Ca.ET.021.01.1.1 | reverse complement strand
GGGGAGGGGGTCGCCCCGTTCGAGCAGATAGGCCTTGCCGAACCCGCCGTTGAGGCTGGCGCGTTGCGGCTCCAGGCGAAAGATCGAAAAGTCGCCGAGCCCGGCATAGAGGCTCGCCTTGGGATTGTGGTTGAGATAGCGGCGCTCGGCACGGGCATGCGCCTGCGAGCCGCGCTCCAGCCGCGATGCCTGACAGACCAGCGTCAGCCGCGGATGCGCCAGCGGATCACCTTTGCCGGGTTCGCCAAGCAGCAGGGAGCAACGCGGATCGGCAAGCAGCGCCGACGTGTGCGCCGCGAGCATCGATACCAGAATGAGCGGCGCGCCGTCGATATCGGTCGCGACGCCGACCCGGCTCGCCAGCGGCGCCCCGGTCTGTGGTTCCAGCACCGCCAGGGCGCCGAAGCGGGCACTGCGCAGAAGCGTTTTCGCCAACCGGATCGCCTCGGCGTCGGTCTCTCGGATCACATCCCTATCTTGATTTCGCTGCATCGAAGCGCTCGCCACAATTTGTCTCGCTTGTCGGTGTTGCCGGCCGGATTCGGTCTTCCGCCAACTTCGGCTCGCACTATTTCGGCGCCATGCGGATGGCGCCGTCGAGGCGGATGGTTTCGCCGTTCAGCATCTGATTTTCGATGATGTGCAGGGCAAGTGCGGCATATTCGGAAGGTTCGCCGAGGCGTGAGGGGAAGGGCACCGCGGCGCCCAGCGAATCCTGCACGTCCTGCGGCATGCCGGCCATCATCGGCGTCTTGAAGATGCCGGGCGCGATGGTGCAGACCCTGATGCCGGAACGGGCGAGATCACGCGCCACCGGCAACGTCATGCCGACCACGCCGCCCTTGGAGGCGGAATAGGCCGCCTGGCCGATCTGGCCGTCATAGGCGGCGACCGAGGCGGTGTTGACGATGACGCCGCGCTCGCCGCCCTGCAGCGGCTCGAGCTTGGCGGCGCGGTCGGCAACCAGGCGGATCATGTTGAAGGTGCCGATCAGATTGACCTCGATCACCTTGCGGTACTGGTCGAGCGGATGCGGGCCGTCCTTGCCGATCGTCTTCACGCCAATGGCGATGCCGGCGCAATTGACCAGGATGCGGGGCTCGCCCAGCTTGGCGGCGACATCGGCGAGGGCGGCGGCACCACTGTCGGCACTCGCGACGTCGCACCGGACGGCGATGCCGCCGATCTCGGCCGCGACCTTGGCCGCGCGCTCGATGCCGACATCGAGGATGGCGACACGGGCTCCCTTGGCGGCAAGCGCGCGCGCGGTTGCCTCGCCAAGGCCGGAGCCGCCGCCGGTCACGATCGCGATCTGGCCGCTGGGGTTCATGGCGTCATCCTTCCTGTGAGAACGGGCTTCCTATGAGACGGGGACGGATCAGGCCCGGATCGACCGACGAGGTCAAGATGGAGCAGTTCGCCGTCTTGCAGAAACGGCGAACGCAGCCCCGTTCATACCCTTCGCGAAGCTGCTTCAGGCGTGCTCGACGATCCTGGCCTGGCTGGCGTGGCCGACCTCGCCCGAAAGCCTGGCCACCGCGCCTGGCGTGATCTCATGCGACAGCAGCCGGTCGAGGTCGACAGGCCGCGGCATCGAAATCTGGCCGCGCGGTATGCGCTTGAAGCCGAGCGGCCCGTAATAAGGCTCGTCGCCGACCAGGATCACGGCGGGTGCACCGGCCTTGGCGGCGGCCTCCAGTGCGATCGCCACCAGCCGGCGGCCGATGCCGAGATTCTTGAAGGCGGGCCGTACCGCGAGCGGCCCAAGCATCAGCGCCCGGCCGGCACCGGCCGCTATGCGCGTCATGCGCACCGAGGCGACGACGAGGTCGCCGTCGACCGCGACAAAGGACAGAGCACGCTCATGCCCACCGGCCTCGCGGATCTTGTAGGCGGCCAGCACGAAACGGCCGGGCCCGAAGGCCTCGTCATTGATTGCTTCGATTTCAGGATCGTGCGCCGGGGTTTCCGGCAGGTACTTCACGTCGGCAAGGCTCATGGTCTTTGCGTTCCGGTAGAGGAGGAAAGGTTGCTGCAAACGGCAGCATTCGCCAGTCAGCGCTTCATCAAGCGCGGGCGCCCTTTCGTCGTCGGTCAAACCGGATCAAAGCAAAATCGAACATGCAAAGTGTCCGCTAGCATCAATTTTGCGCCGCCGCAATCGACCCGTCCGCTGGCCCTATCGATTGACGATCTGTTCAGTCCTGACTAATTCCGTCTTGCCGCATCGCGCTCTACATGAGGTGGAAACGCGAAAGGATATTCCATGGGATTGTTGGTCGACGGTAAATGGCAAGACCGCTGGTATGACACCAAGGACAGCGGTGGCAGGTTCGTGCGGCCGCAATCGCAGTGGCGAGATTGGATCACGCGCGACGGTGCACCGGCGGAAGGCCGCGGCCGAGGCTTCAAGGCGGAGCCCGGCCGCTATCACCTTTATGTTTCGCTCGCTTGTCCCTGGGCGCAGCGGACGCTGATCTTTCGCGCGTTGAAGAGGCTCGAAGGCATCATCTCCATCTCGATCGTGCATCATTTCCTCGGCGCCAACGGCTGGACGTTTGTCGCCGAGGACGGCGCCACCGGCGACACGCTCTATGGCCTCGACTTCCTGCACCAGATCTACACCAGGGCGGATTCCGCCTATTCGGGCCGGGTGACGGTGCCGGTGCTGTGGGACAAAAAGGAACAGACCATCGTCTCCAACGAATCCTCCGAAATCATCCGGATGCTCAACTCAGCCTTCGATCAATGGGGCGATGCCGGCCTCGATTTCTATCCCCAGGCGCTGCGCGGCGAGATCGACGCGATCAACGCGCTGGTCTATCCCTCCGTCAACAACGGCGTCTACCGCGCCGGCTTTGCCACCACGCAGGCGGCCTATGAAGAAGCGTTCGGCGAGCTGTTTTCGACGCTCGATGGGCTGGAGGACCGCCTGTCCAGGCAACGCTATCTGGTGGGTGACCGCATCACCGAGGCCGACTGGCGGCTGTTTACCACGCTGGTGCGCTTCGACCCGGTCTATGTCGGCCATTTCAAGTGCAACCTGCGCCGCATCGCCGATTATCCGAACCTGTCGAACTATCTGCGCGACCTCTATCAGGTGCCCGGTGTGGCGGGGACGGTGAACCTGCATCACATCAAGGCGCATTATTACGGCAGCCACGAAACGATCAATCCGACGCGGATCGTGCCGGCGGGACCGGAGCTTGACTATGGCGCGCCGCATGATCGGGCGAAGTTCGCGAGGGCGGCGGCCTGATCTACCAATAGGGCGATGCTGGCACGCCGCGGAAAACCTCGGCGATCCGCCGCAGCGTCGCCGGTGTGGTGCCTTCCGGCAAGCGATCGAGTGGAAAAAAGCCGGCCTCGGCGATTTCATGGTCGGGCCGTTTCGGCGCGGTCTGGCTGAAATTTTCGACGAGATAGAAGCCGACATGAT
>NZ_RZSJ01000628.1:0-3440 GCF_003998025.1 Mesorhizobium sp. M8A.F.Ca.ET.021.01.1.1 | reverse complement strand
GATATTCGACGGTGGTGGCGACGCGCCTGTCAAGCTTCGCCACATCGGCTGATGCGTTCTGGTAGGGCATGATCGAGGCGCCCTCGAAAGTGCCGTCGGTGTCCTCGCTCCACAGCACGACGGCATCGACGCCCATGGCGGCGGCGCAATCGGCCATGGCTGGCCAGAGGCTGGAGTGGACATAGAGATAGGCAAGGCCCTCGTCGTCGCAGTGCAGGTCGAGCACGATGTCGTGGCCGAGCGAAAGCTGCACTAGGCGCGACTTCAGCCGCTGGTCGGCGCCGCCAAAGGTGGCGTCTGGCAAGAGCCTGGCGTCGGGCGCGGCCAGCAGCGGAAAGCCGCGGTTGAAGTTGGTGCGGGTGCCCAGATGAAAGCGGCCCTGGTGCTCGCCGAAATGATATTGCGCGCGGCCGATCGGGTTGGCCCAGGGCACGATGGTGATGTTGCCCTTGATACGACCTTCGGCCTCGGCCTTGCTCAACATCGGTATCAACGCATCGATGGCGACGACGCCCGGCAATTCGCCGGCATGGAGTGCGGCCTGCAGGTAGGTCGACGGGGCCGCCTTGTCGGCGCCGTCGAAGCGGAACACGGGGAATTCGTAGGAAACCCCGTCGCTGTCACCGGCGATGCGTTCGATCGATTTCTGCATGACGTTCTCCATCAAGAGCGAGAAGACATGCCCATTTGAAGGTGCCGATGTCGATTGGTCCAGCCCGCCGCGCTATGGGCGCAAGAGTAGTCTTTTGCCTTGCCGCATGTCGTTGACCCAAAACCGCTGCGCACTTTTGGGAGGACAGGCAGTTATTCGGCGGCAGGCTGGAGGGCGGCGACCGGCGCGCGCCTGTCCAGCGCCTGCGATAGCACCGCCACGCCAACCGCCAGCAGGGCGAGCACCGCGCCGACCAGCGGCAAATCGGCATAGGAAACGCCCGCCGACAGCGCCACGCCGCCGATCCAGGCGCCGCCGGCATTGCCGACATTGAAGGCGCCCTGGTTCAGCGTGGCGGCAAGGTTCGGTCCTTCCGACGCCGCCTCGACGACACGGATCTGCAGCGGCGGCACGACGACGAAGATGAGCACGCCCCACAGGAAGACGATGCCGATGGCGACGCTGGCGATGGCGCCGAACTGGATGAAGCCGAGGAACAGCAGGGCCATCAGCAGCAGTGTGCCGATCACCGTCGGCATCAGTTTCCAGTCGGCCAGCCTGCCGCCGATGATGTTGCCGATGGTCATGCCGGCGCCGAACAGCAGAAGCACCCAGGTGACCGCCGCTGTCGACAGGCCCGACACGTCGGTGAGGTAGGGTTTGATATAGGTGAAGACGGCGAACAGGCTGGCCGAGGTCAGCGCCGCGATCAGCATCGCCAGCCACACCTGCAGCTTGCCAAGCACGCGGACTTCGGCACGCAGACCGCCGCCGCTCGGTTCCGTGACGTCCGACGGCACCAGCCAGGCGATGGCCGCGACCGAGATCAGGCCGATGCCGACCACGGCCAGGAAGGTGGCCCGCCAGCCAAAGGCTTCGCCGAGCGCGGTGCCGGCCGGAACGCCGAGGATGTTGGCGAGCGTCAGGCCGGCGAACATCAGCGCGATGGCGCTGGCGCGTTTGTTGCGCGGCACCAGGCTTGCCGCGACGACCGAGCCGATGCCGAAGAAGGCGCCGTGGCCGAAAGCGGTGAAGACGCGTGCGGCCATCAGCAGCCAGTAATTGGGCGCGATGGCGCAGAAGAGATTGCCGACGACGAACAAAGCGGCGAGCCCCACCAGCACGGGCTTGCGCGGCAAATGCGCGGTGGCCACGGCGACGATGGGCGCGCCGAAGACGACGCCCAGCGCATAGCCCGTGACCAGCAGTCCGGCGGCCGGGATCGTCACGCCGAGATCGGCGGCGACCTCCGGCAGCAGGCCCATGATGACGAATTCGGTGGTGCCGATGCAGAAGGACGCAATGGCAAGCGCAAGGATCGGCAAGGGCATGGGAGGTCCAGGCTGAATCGGTTCAATTTCAGACTGCGCGAGGATCCCCGCCGGGCACAATGTCTATTGCCGCAATGCAGCAATGCAGAAAGTCGGGAGCTTGACGAGAGTGGCTCAGGCCAGCGGCTTCAGTTCCTGGGCGATGGTGGGCAGCAGTTCCGAGACATTCGGGTGGATGTGCATCGCGCGCGCCAGCGTGTCGACCGGCGCCTTGGCGTACATCAGGTCGAGCACGCAATGCACCGCCTCGTCGCCGCCCGGGCCGAGCACCAAGCAGCCGAGGATCTCCCTGGTGTCGGCGTCGACCAGGATCTTCATGAAGCCTTGCGTCTCGCCCTTCTCGACGGCGCGGCCGACGCGCGTCATCGGCCGCTGGCCAACAAGCGCGCGGCGTCCGGATTTCCTCACCGCCGTCTCGGTCATGCCGCAGCGGCCGAGCGGCGGGTCGATGTAGAGCGCATAGGCCTCGATGCGGTCGCTGACCCTCCGTGGGTCATTGTCGAGCAGATTGGCGGCGACGATCTCGTAGTCGTTGTAGGAGGTGTGGGTGAAGGCGCCCTTGCCGTTGCAATCGCCCATAGCCCAGATGCCGGGCACGCTGGTGCGCAGCTGGTCGTCGACAATGACGAAGCCGCGCTTGTCGACCTCGACACCGGCCCTGTCGAGGCCGAGGTCATCGGTGTTGGGAGTGCGTCCCAGCGCCAGCAGCACATGCGACCCTATCGCGGGCGGCTGGCCGGCCGAGAAGGTCACGGCAATGTCCTCGCCCTGTCTGGCGAAGCCGATATCGTCGGCGCCGACGTGAACCGCAATGCCTTCGTTCTCGAGGATCGACAGGATGACGGCCGAGACGTCCTCGTCCTCGCGGCCGGTCAGGCGCGGGCTCTTTTCGATGACGGTGACGTCCGAGCCGAAGCGGCGGAACATCTGCGCGAATTCGAGCGAGATATAGCTGCCGCCGACGACGATCAGGTGGCGCGGCAAAACGTCGAGATCCATCATCGAGGAGTTGGTCAGATAGTCGATGTCATGGATGCCGGGCAGGTCCGGCACCGAGGCGCGGCCACCCGTATTGAGGAAGATCTTTTCGGCGGTCAAAAGGTCGTCGCCGACACGCACCGTGTTGGCCGATTCGAAGCGGGCATGGCCGCGATAGAGCGTGCAGCCCTTCATGCCGGCGACCCATGTCTCCAAATTGCCACGGGCGTCGTTGGTGACCTTGTCCTTGCGCGCCTTGACCTTTTGATAGTCGACGCCGACAGGACCGTCGAGCGTCACGCCATAGTCGGCGGCGCGGCGGGCGAGATGCGCGGCATAGGCGCTTGCCACCATGGTCTTGGTCGGCATGCAACCGGTGTTGACGCAGGTGCCGCCGACCAGCTTGCGCTCGATCAGCGCCACCGTCATGCCGGCGGCCGTCAGGCGGCCCGCCAATGGCGACCCTGCCTGTCCGGCGC
>NZ_RZSJ01000627.1:0-3450 GCF_003998025.1 Mesorhizobium sp. M8A.F.Ca.ET.021.01.1.1 | reverse complement strand
GAAGGCGAAAGCGGTGTTCAGCTGCGGCCGTCCTCTAAAAATCTCGGTCCAGCGGGCACGCACCATTGCCGGCATGCTGGGCATGGCCGCGGCCGCCAGTGCCGAGACGAACAGCGTCCAGACCGGCCAATCCTGATTGGCTGCCGCGATGAGAACCGCGAAGGCGATCACGGCGATGATGGTGGTGGGGACCACGATGCGTGTCTGGCCCAGACGGTCCACCAGCCTTGATATTTGCGGCGCCACGAAAGCGTTGCCCAGCGCGAAAGTCGCCGAGACCGCGCCGGCCAGCCAGTATTCGCCACGCGTCTGAGACAGCATCGCGACGATGCCGATCGGTGCCATGGCGATCGGCAGGCGCGCCAGGAAGCCGGCGGCCGCAAAGCCTTTGGCTCCGGGGGCTCGAAAGATTTCCGAATAGGGGTTTTGCATGGCGGGTTCCTCGACAAAGGATGATGCGACAATTACATACGATGCGTATGAATGTCAGATAGTTCATACGTTGCGTATGTCAATTGGCATACGAGACGTATGTGAATAGGTCCAGAACCATGCACAGACCCCGCAAGGAGATGATTGCCGAGACGCGAGCCAAGCTGATCACGGCGGCCCGCCAGGCTTTCGGCACCATTGGCTACGCCGAAGCGTCGATGGACGATTTCACCGCGTCGGCCGGGCTGACACGCGGTGCCCTCTATCATCACTTCGGCGACAAGAAGGGACTGCTGCAGGCGGTTATCGCCGAGATCGACGCGGAAATGGCCGCCCGGGTGAATGAGGTCGCGGCGAGGGCGCCGACCCGCTGGCAGCATTTCGTCGACGAATGCACGACCTATATCGAAATGGCGCTGGAGCCGGAAAACCAGCGCATCATGTTCCGGGATGGCCCGGCCGTGCTGGGCGATCCGGCGCAATGGTCGAATGCCAATGCCTGCGTCGGTTCAATGACCGATCATCTGACGGCGCTGCAACAGGAGGGGATGGTGGTGCCGGGCGTCGATCCCGAAACGGCGGCGCGGTTGATCAACGGTGCGAGCAGTCAGGCCGCACAGCGGATCGCCAACTCGAACGATCCCGAAGCGACGTCGAGGAAGGTGGTGGCCGCGTTCAAGCAATTGCTCGAAGGCCTGCTCGACAAACCGGAAGCACGGCCAAACTGAGCCGCCGCGGCGCTTCCGCCACCGCCTCCAATTGACAATAGCTGGTTTGGGCGCATCCTCCACAGCCACCTCTGGGGGATTCGGGGCATGTGGGATTTCGATATCGGCAGGTCGGTATCCATCATGATGCGGACCTGGCCTTTCATTGTCTTTCGCATGATCGTCTATTTCGGCATCACTCTGGCCTACATCATGGCCACCGGTACCGGTGCCTCGGTCGGCTATGGCGTCGGCCATATCTCCACCGATCCCGACGGACCGTTGTCCTTTGCCCTTTGGGGCGGCGTGGTCGGATTCGGCGTCGTCTCGATCGCTGTCTACTGGCTGCGCGAATACATCCTCTACGTCGTCAAGGCAGGCCATATCGCCGTCATGGTGCATCTGATCGACGGACATGACGTTCCCGACGGCCAGAACCAGATCGCCTACGCGAAAGAGGTTGTGACCGAGCGCTTTGCCGAGGCGAACATCCTTTTCGTCGTCGACCAGTTGGTCAAGGGCGCCATCCGCGCCATCACCGGCCTGCTGGGCGGCATCGCGGCCTTCCTGCCCATTCCGGGCCTGAGCGGCCTGGTCTCGTTCCTCAACACGGTGATCCGCCTGTCGCTGACCTATGTCGACGAGATCATTCTCGGTTACAATATCCGCATCAATTCGTCCTCGCCCTTCGAGACGGCGCGGCAAGGCGTGGTGCTCTACGCCCAGAACGGCAAGACCATGGTCAAGAACGCCGTCTGGCTGGCGGTCATCATGTGGGGCGTGTCTTTCGTGATTTTCCTGCTGATGCTGGCTCCGGCAGCCGCCATTCTTTATGTCATGCCCGGGCAACTCGCCGGCTGGGCTTTCGTGCTCGCCATCGTCTTTGCCTGGGCTTTCAAGGCGGCCTTCATCGAGCCATTCGCCATTGCCTGCCTGATGCAGGTCTATTTCAAGACCATCGAGGGCCAGGTGCCTGATCCGGCCTGGGACGCCAGGCTGGCCGAAGCCTCGTCGAAGTTTCGGGAACTCAAGGACAAGGCGCTCTCGACCTTCGGCGGCTCGCGCTGGGGCACGGCCGGCGCGACGCATTGATCGGCGGGGCTGGTGGGCGCACCTGTGACGGTGTCGAGGCGGGCCACCGCCGATTTGAGCGGTGCCTCACCCTGGCCGCAAAACGTCTCGCTCATGATCAGGTCGGGCAGCGGCAGGCGTCGGCCCCAGCCATGCGTTTCGAGGTCCGGTTTCGGCGCGAACTCCGAGACACGGCCGACGCAGAGATAGGCGACCGGCGTCACGTGGTCGGGGATGGACAGCAGGCTTTTCAGCGCTTGCGCCTCGATGATGCTGACCCAGCCGACGCCAACGCCTTCGGCGCGCGCGGCCAACCAGAAATTCTGCACCGCGCAGACCGTGCTGTAGAGGTCCATTTCCGGGTTGTGCCAGCGCCCCAGCGGCGAGCCTTTCGAGCGCTCGCGGTCGCAGGTGATACAAATGTTGAATGCACTTTCGCAAATGCCTTCGAGCTTGAGCTTGCGGTAAATCGCCTGCCGGTCTGCCTCGATTGCCGGCAGTTCCTGTTCACGCGCGGCAAGGAACAGGTCGCGCACCTCCGCCCGTCGCTTGGCATCGCGAATGACGATGAAATTCCAGGGCTGCATGAAGCCGACCGATGGCGCGTGGTGGGCGGCAAGCAGCAGCCGCGCCAGCACTGCATCGTCGATCGCCTCCGATGTAAAATGGCTGCGGACATCGCGCCGCGTGAACATGGCGCGATAAACCGCGTCACGCGCTATCTGATCAAATCCATCGCCCATTGGAGCGGTCATGGCTTCCGGCATCGCTTGTCCCCTTGCGATTGCAGCAGTTCAAATTCTCAGAGCGAACTTTGCGCGTCCAAGAGGACCCACATCGCTCTAATGTCATCCGCCTGACCATGCGGATGACGATGCCTGCCAGGCCGGTCTTCTGGCTCGGGATCAACCCGCGTCCGGTGCCTTCCCGTCATCGACAGTGGCATTTACCGGCGCGGTCCCCCTTACAGCGTTGGGCACGCCACGGAATTCAACCGTGTTCCCGATTCTCCCGCCGGAGCATTTGCAGCCAAGTGAAATCATTTGGCGTCGCAGAATGCGGCTAAAACAAACAGACCGGCAGGCACCAGGCAGTGGCGGCAACCTTACGCCGAAGCCCCGGCGGCGCCAATCCCCGCAGCGACGCCAATGGACGCAGGCGTGATTTTCCCCAGCGATCAAGCCGCCACGCATGGCCATTACGGCGTCGGGGCACTAGATAGGGGAGATGGCTACCCGTC
>NZ_RZSJ01000626.1:0-3451 GCF_003998025.1 Mesorhizobium sp. M8A.F.Ca.ET.021.01.1.1 | reverse complement strand
TTCCAGGCCGACCGTGACGGAGGCGACGCCGCCGCCCAGCACCGCCTCGCCCTTCCTGCCGGAATTCTGCACCAACGGCATCAACTGATTGACCCGGTCATAAGCGAGGCTCTCGAAGGCCGAACGCTTCGGCACGCGCTCATGCAGGCAAAGCCGCGCCAGATCCTCGCGCATGGCCCGCACGATGCGGTCGGCCGCGAGCCACGGATCCGCCGGCAACACGACGATGAAGACGCCGATCGCCAGCAGGATGCCGACCAGGATCGATGCCGAGCCGGCGAAGAAGGGGCCGGGATCATAGGTCATCGCCTGATGCGGGCTGAGGAAAGCCAGGAAATTGATGGCGAAGGCCGTCGCCACGCCGACATAGCGCGGATTGGCCATGGCGAGTGCCGCCGGCACCATGATGGGCACCACGAACAGCATGAACCACCCGAAGCCGGGCAGGGCGGGAAGCGCGATCTGGCCGACGAGAAAGGCGAACGGCAAAGCGAGCAGCGTTCCCTTGAAGAAACCCCATGATACCTGCACGGGATCGGGGCGAGCGGCAAACAGGCTCGACACGACGGCAACCAGGATGACGGTGCCGGCCGCCTCCGACCACTTCGTCGTCAGCCAGAAAGCCGCGACCAACAGCGTGGCAACGGCCGCGCGGATGGCGTTGCGTGCGGCACCGGGATAGTCGCGATGCACCACCAGGGCCGGCTGCTGGCTGCCAGGACCTGGTCGGCGGGTCACCGGCGCGCGCAGCGCGTCCAGGCCACGAAGCACCTGTTTCAGCGCCTCGGCGAAATCGGCCGCTATGGTGAGGCGGGTGATGGTTCCGACCCTGTCCTCACCCTGATCGACCGAGGCATCGGGCATTTGCCGGGCCTTGGTTGAGATCGCGTCGAGCCGCGCCAACCAGGGCGAGGTATCGTCCAGCGCTCCCGGCTTGGTTGCCAGTTCGCCTACAAGGGCTTGCAGTTCCGAGCGCACCGGGATGAGGGCCGCGTTTTTCGGAGCGGCATGCGAATAGAGCGCGCGCGCCGCCGAAAGAGCCGAGAGCAGTTGTCCGATCGTGCGTCGCACCGGATGCGCGCGCGGTGCGAAGCTCGGCGCTTCGAGCCTGGCATAGGCGCGCATCTCGCCAAGCGTCTGGGTGTCGGCGACAAGCTTCCGGTGCAGGCCGATCAGCGTTGCCCGATCCCCGCCGGAAAACGCTCCGCCGGCGTAAGTGGCGAGGTCGAGAATGCAGCGTTTCAGCCGCGAGATGATGGCGTCGCTGGCCAGTTTGGGCAGGATCAGCCGGCTGGTGAGGCCGGCGCAGACGATGCCGAGCACGATCTCGGCACAACGCGCGACCGCTAGGTCAACGACCAGATGCGGTTGTCCGAAAGCGGGAAGGCCGATGATCATGGCGGTGTAGCCGGCAAGGGCGGCGCCATAGGCTTCGGGATTGCGCAGCAGCGACGAGACGAAGGTGCAGATGCCAATCCAGACGGCAAGTACCGTCACCAGAATCCAGGGGCCGGCGCCGAACGCCGTGGTGATGCCGATTGCCGCGACACCCCCGGCAAGCGTGCCGAGCAGCCGGTAGAAGCCTTTCGCCAGCACCATGCCGGCAACCGGCTGGGCGACGATGAACACCGTCATCATCGCCCATTGCGGATGGTCGAGCTTCAGCGCATAGGCGGCGAGAAGCGCGATCATGCCAGCCGAAACGGTGCGCAGGGCAAAGATCCAGTCCGATCGCGTCGGTTGCGTCAGGCCGGCCAGGCTCGTCTCGAAATAGGTTTTCAGCCGCGCCCAGGTCACATGCCGGTCTCCATGTCAGGGGGCGCAAGCTAAACTCGCCAGCGGCTAGATATCCAGCACTTCCGTCTCGGCGAATTCGGCGCGTTCCTGGATGAAGCGGAAGCGGGCTTCGGGCTTGGTGCCCATCAGTGCATCGACCGCATCCTTGGTCGCCGCCTCGGCGTCGATCACGTCGACCCTGAGCAGCGTGCGCTTCCTGGGATCCATGGTGGTCTCCTTGAGCTGCGAGGCCATCATTTCGCCCAGGCCCTTGAATCGGCCGAGCTCGACCTTGCCGCGCCCGGTGAATTCGGTGCGCAGAAGCTCGTCCTTGTGGGCGTCGTCGCGGGCATAGGCGACCTTGCCGCCTTGCCTGATCGAGTAAAGCGGCGGCACCGCCAGATAGAGATGGCCGCCGCGTACCAGCGCCGGCATCTCCTGGTAGAAAAAGGTGATCAGCAGCGAAGCAATGTGGGCGCCGTCGACGTCGGCGTCGGTCATGATGATCACGCGGTCGTAGCGCAAATCCTCGTCGCGATACTTTGACCGCGTGCCGCAGCCAAGCGCCTGGATCAGGTCCGATATCTGCTGGTTGGCGGCCAGCTTGTCATTGCCGGCGCTGGCGACGTTGAGGATTTTTCCGCGCAGCGGCAAGACGGCCTGGCTGGCACGGTCGCGCGCCTGCTTGGCGGAGCCGCCGGCGGAATCGCCTTCGACGATGAAGAGTTCGGCACCTGCCGCCGCGTTCTGTGTGCAGTCGGCGAGCTTGCCCGGCAAGCGCAGCTTGCGCACCGCACTCTTGCGCGACACCTCTTTTTCCTGGCGGCGGCGCACCCGTTCGTCAGCGCGCGCGATCACCCAGTCGAGCAGTTTCGAGGCTTCTTGCGGATTGTCGGCCAGCCAATGGTCGAACGGGTCGCGTATCGCGGTCTCGACGATGCGTATCGCTTCGATCGTCGCCAGCCTGTCCTTGGTCTGGCCGACGAATTCCGGCTCGCGGATGAACACCGACAGCATGCCGGCGGCCGAGATCATGACGTCTTCCGACGTGACGATCGAGGCGCGCTTGTTGCCGACGAGGTCGGCATAGGCCCGCAGGCCGCGCGTCAGGACGTTGCGGAAGCCGGCCTCGTGCGTGCCGCCTTCACCGGTCGGAATGGTGTTGCAGTAGGAATTGATGAAGCCGTCGCCGCCGAACCAGGTCACTGCCCACTCGAGCGAGCCATGGCCGCCTTGCCTGTCGCTCTTGCCGGCGAAGATTTCGCGCGTCACCTGGAATTCGTCGCCGAGCGACGCTTTCAGATAATCCTTGAGGCCGCCGGGAAAATGGAATTCCGCCTTGGCCGGCGTCTGATCCTTTTCCTTGATGAGGGATGGATCGCAGGTCCAGCGGATTTCGACGCCGCCGAACAGATAGGCCTTGGAGCGCGTCATGCGGTAGAGCCGCGCCGGCTCGAAGGCCGCGCCCTTGCCGAAGATCTGCTCGTCGGGATGGAAACGCGTCCTGGTGCCGCGGCGGTTGTGCACCTCACCGAGGTGCTCCAGACCGCTTACCGGAATGCCACGTGAAAACCGTTGGCGATAAAGCTGGCGCCCGCGCGCGACTTCGACCTCGAGATGGTCCGACAGGGCGTTGACGACGGAAACGCCGACGCCGTGCAGGCCGCCGGAGGCC
>NZ_RZSJ01000625.1:0-3452 GCF_003998025.1 Mesorhizobium sp. M8A.F.Ca.ET.021.01.1.1 | reverse complement strand
CAGGCGCGCCGTGTTGGCGGCGGCGGTCAGGGCGGCATCGGCGGGCGTCAGCAACCATAGGCGCCAACCGGGGACGGCACCAGGCAAGTCCTGCACCACCTCGACGAACCGGCGCGATTTTCCAGCCTCCTCGATTGTCGCCAGGCCATCACCGGCGCCACGCCGTATCGGCAGCGGGTCGAAGGCTGCGTCCAACTGAAGCTGGGCATGCGCGGCGGCTGCATCCGCGGCGGAGAGCGGCGCCAGCGCATGGAACCGCCAGTCGGGCTGGCTGGTGGCCAGAACGACTCCGCGTTCGTCGGTGACGAAAACGCGAAAGCCGCTTGCGCGCCAATTGGCTTCGACACCGCCGAGTTCGACCTTCAGGACCGCGACGCCAAGCGGTTTGCCGGCATCGTCGACACGGCCGGCGAGGTAGAGTCCCGGCTTGCCGCTGATCGTGCCGAGGCCGTACTGACTGGCAGCGCCCTTGGCCATCGCATCGGTGAAATAGTGGCGAAAATTATAGTCGATGCCGACAAAGCTGTCCGGCTGGCCGGCATTGCTGGCCGATATCGCGATGCCCGCAGTGTCGATGACATAGATGGCCGAGGCCAATGCATCGCCGGCTATCGCCTTCAGCTTGGCGTCGAGAGCCGTTTCCTCGACCTTCCCGGCGCGGCGCAGCGCATCGCGCACCGCATCGTCGCGCGCCAGCACCAGCGGCACGAGACGCTGCTTTTCGATTTCGCCGGTCAAGGTTCCCGCCGCCAGGGGCAAGGCGGCCAGTGCCCCATCGCGCAGCTCGCCGGCCGCCTGGCCCGCGGCGATGCGGCCGGCAATGGCAACCGCGCCGGCCAGCACCGCGAGCGCGATTGCCGCAAGCAGCCAACGCCCATCACGCAGGCGCGCTACCGCTTCGCGCAACAGGTCGCGGCCGGCAAACCCAGGGGTTTCGCTATCGATGCGCTGTCGCGGCGTCGGCCCTCTCCCTTCCCTGCACGGCTTTGGCCCCCAGTCTAATGCGAAATTCCGCCAGGGCAAACAAGACGTGTGCGGAAATCCGCACACGTCTCCGTCGAAAGCGGGGGCAGGAACGGCCGAAACCCGGGGATTCCGGCCTTCCTCCGATTTGGCACGGCGCTTGCAAAAGTTCTTCCAGCGGCGGGCAACCGGAGCGCCGCGATGGGAGAAGTCACGCAGGACGGCGCATGTCCGTCCCTTCCGGCCAGGGAGAGTTCGATGCATATCGCAGACCAATCCGCCGCGCCCGCCGCGCAGCGCAAGCCCCTCTATGCCCAGCTTTACGTCCAGGTGCTGGTGGCGATCACCGTCGGCATCCTGCTTGGCCACTACTATCCGTCGATCGGGGAGAGCATGAAGCCGCTCGGCGACGCCTTCATCAAGCTGGTCAAGATGATCATCGCGCCGGTCATCTTCCTGACGGTCGCAACCGGCATCGCCGGCATGAGCGACCTGCAGAAGGTCGGCCGCGTCGCCGGCAAGGCGATGCTTTACTTCCTCACCTTCTCGACGCTGGCGCTGATCATCGGCCTTGTCGTGGCCAATGTCGTGCAGCCGGGCGCCGGCTTCAACATCGACCCGGCGACGCTCGACGCGTCGACCGTCAACACCTACGCCGCCAAGGCACATGACCAGTCTGTCACCGGCTTCCTGATGAACATCATCCCCGGCACGATCGTCGGCGCCTTCGCCGATGGCGACATCCTGCAGGTGCTGTTCTTCTCGGTGCTGTTCGGCATCGCGCTGGCGCTGGTCGGCGACCGGGGTGCGCCGGTGCTCAACTTCCTGCAGGCACTGATGGCGCCGATGTTCAAGCTGGTCAGCGTGCTGATGAAGGCAGCCCCGATCGGCGCGTTCGGCGCCATGGCCTTCACCATCGGCAAATACGGCATCGGCTCGGTCATCAACCTCGCCATGCTGGTCGGCACTTTCTACGCGACCTCGTTCCTGTTCGTCTTCGTCGTGCTGGGTGCGGTCTGCCGCTACAACGGCTTCTCGATCCTGTCGCTCATCCGCTACATCAAGGAAGAGCTGCTGCTGGTGCTCGGAACATCGTCCTCGGAAGCCGCCCTGCCCTCGCTGATGGAGAAGATGGAAAAGGCCGGCGCCAAGCGCTCGGTGGTCGGGCTGGTCATCCCGACCGGCTATTCCTTCAATCTCGACGGCACCAACATCTACATGACGCTGGCGGCGCTGTTCATCGCCCAGGCGACGAACATCCATCTGTCGATATCGGATCAGATCCTGCTGCTGCTGGTGGCGATGCTATCCTCGAAGGGTGCCGCCGGCATCACCGGGGCCGGCTTCATTACCCTTGCCGCCACGCTTTCGGTGGTTCCCTCCGTGCCGGTCGCCGGCATGGCGCTGATCCTCGGCGTCGACCGCTTCATGTCGGAATGCCGGGCGCTGACCAACTTCGTCGGCAATGCGGTGGCCACGCTGGTCGTGGCGCGCTGGGAAGGCGAGCTCGACGAAGCCAAGCTGGCCCGGGCACTGGCTGGCACGGCCGACGACAGCCTGCCGGCGGACATCGTTCCCGCCGAGTGATCCACGGCTTCATGCCAAGGACCATGGCCGCAAGCACGCCGCTTGCGGCCATTTTCATGTGTCATCGCTGTCAGACGGCTTTGCGCGGGAGTGGCAGGGCCTTGCCATCGGCAGCGAAAAGATCGCAGCGCGACGGATCGGCTTGCCGCGAGACAGGGCCGCGCAGCTTGAGCTCAGCCATTGAAGTCCCTCCTCCTCTCCGGATATGTGCTTGGGCCGGCAGGCATGGGAGCCGCCAATGTGCCGCCATCGTCGAACAGGACGAGGCTGGCCGCGCCGACCAGTCCGGCGTGGCGGCCGAGCTGGGCCTGGACCACCGGCACGTCGCGATAGGCGCGCATGGCGCGCTGGCGGATGGTCGCCCCGATGACGGGTGCCATCAGGTCGAGGCCATTGGCGATGCCACCGCCGACGACCAGCACATCGGGCGAATAGAGATGCAACAGGTTGGTGAAGCCGACGCCCAGCCAGCGAGCTTCCTCCTCGAGCAGCGCCACAGCGAGGTCGTCCTGCAGCCGTGCCGCCTCGACCACGTGGCGGCCGGTCACCTCGGCGTTTGCCGAGAGGCGGCGCAGCGTCGAGCCGTCCAGGGGCGACGTCGCCGCGTTGGCGCGGCGGCCGAGCGCTGTACCCGAGGCAATGGCCTCGAAGCAGCCGACGACGCCGCACACGCAGCGCTCGCCTTCGTTGGTAATGGTCATGTGGCCGATCTCGGCGGCAAGGCCGCGGCGGCCGTGCAGGATGCGGCCGTCGGCAACGACACCGCCGCCGATCCCGGTCGAGACGGTGACGAAGACCAGCGAGCGAGCGCCGTGGCCGGCGCCGAAACGCCATTCGCCGAGCGCTGCCGCATTGGCGTCGTTCTCCAGCCGTACCGGCAGGCCGAGCCGGCGCTCGAGTAT
>NZ_RZSJ01000624.1:0-3463 GCF_003998025.1 Mesorhizobium sp. M8A.F.Ca.ET.021.01.1.1 | reverse complement strand
CCGGTCGCTTTCAACACCCTGGCCGACGCTAACGCTGCCGCCAACCAGATCGCCCAGAGCGCCGCCGCCGGCACGGCGGTCGGGATCACCGCCTCGGCGACGGATCCCGATGCCGGCTCGACGATCACCTACAGCATCGACGACTCGCGCTTTGCCATCAACGCCAGCACCGGCGTCATCACACGCTCGAGTACCGGCACGCTCAACGCCCAGTCCGAGCCGTCGGTCGCCCTCACCGTCACGGCGACCTCGTCCGATGGCAGCATCGATACCCATGCCTTCAACGTCAACGTCACGGCCCACCAGCTGCCGACGTCGGTGACCTTGTCACACACAATCCTGACTTCGCAGTGGTCGCCGCCGAGTCCCGACCCGACTGATATCGTCTATATCTCTCACCTCGGCACGTTGCTGGTTGCCGACAGCGAAGTCGAGGAGATACCTGCGCTTTTTACTGGCAAGAATCTCTACCAGATGAATTTGAACGGCACCCTTGCGGGCACGCTCACGACCGTCAAGTTCTCCGATGAGCCGGCCGGGGTGGCTTATAATCCTGCTAACCACCATCTCTTCTTCGCGGACGACACTGCCCCGAAGAGCGTGTACGAGCTCAACCCCGGTATAGACGGGCTTTACAACACGTCCGACGATAAGGTGACCTCTTTCAAGACATCCGCGTTCGGCAGTTCGGATCCGGAGAGCGTCGCCTATGACCCGAACCATAAAGTCTTGTATGTCGCGGATGGCTCAACCCAGACGATTTACGCCGTCTCACCGGGTCCCAACGGCAAATTCGACGGCGTCGCGAGTACGGGCGGCGACGACATCGTGACGAGTTTTTCTGCGCAAGCGCTGGGGAACCCTGGCGACGAAAGTATTGCGTATGACCAAGTCAACGACCTCCTTTATATCATTACGTCGACAAAGTCGGTAGCAATGGTGACGCGTACCGGGCAGTTATTGGGCACGCTCGATATCTCCGCAGCCCACGCGCACAAACCATCGGGAATAGCGCTGGCGCCGAGCAGCGACGATCCGAGCCACCATATGAGCCTGTACATCGTGGATCGGGGCCTGGATAATGACCCATATCCAACCGAAAATGACGGCAAGATCTATGAATTCCAATTGAATGGTTGGCTGCTCGCCTGATCCGGCAGGACGCGTTGCTTCAAGGTCCTGTCGTGATCCATTTCACTGCAGCCTGCCCGGATGCCCAGCAAGCACATCGCCTCCACACACGCCTCTGACAGCCGGAGTCCTCGATCGCCGCGGATCGGACCTGGCCGTGGCGTCGATATCAGGGCCTAGCGAGGCCCAAGTGCGGAAAACGGCGGCAAAGGAGTTCTGCGATGTCCAAACCACATCGGCTTCCAGATAGCGGCAATGCAATCGGACTGCTCGCGACGGAGCTCGGTTCGACGCCCCTCCTCAAAGGCCTTCAACCGCTCGATGACGGCTCGGTTGCGGAGCACGTGCATGGCGATGACGGCGTGTCGCAGGCTTCCGGGGCATCCGATGGCGTCAGCCTCGCCGTCGAAACCGGCAAACACAGTGACAGCCAAAGCGCCGTCCCGATCACGGCAACCGGTGGCGAGTTGATCGGGCTGGCGGACGCGGCAGCCGGGCTTGGCATCCATCCGGATAGCACCTTTCTCGACAGCGTGGCGACGAAAGACACCGGCCTCAGGCAGTTTGCGGGAACGGGCCATGCCGGCAGCGGCGTCACCTTCACCGCCCCTACCCCCATCGCTGACGCCGGCACGGTCTCGACCGGCGCTAGTGTCACCACCAGCAGCAGCTTTCTCGCCGCCAGCTCTAGTGCGATCGACCCGATCTTCGAGACAAGGGTGGCGACCGCCGGCGACGATGTCGAGGAGAAGGGCTCCGGTACGATCTCGAGCAACATCAGCGATCTGGAACTGGGCTATGACGGCAGCACCCGCCAGACGGTCGGCCTCCGCTTCACCAGCATCGACCTCCCGAAGGGCGCGATCATCACCAACGCCTATATCCAGTTCCAGGCCAATGAGGTGAAGACCGGCGCGGCGTCGCTGCTCATTCAAGGCGATAATGTTGACGACGCCAGCCCTTTTACGGCCGTCAGCTTCAACGTGTCCGCGCTTCCGAGGACGACAGCCTCCACGGCCTGGACGCCGGACCCGTGGACCATTGTGGGCGAGCATGACATGGCCGAGCGCACGCCTGACCTTTCGACGATCGTGCAGGAGATCGTCAACCGCTCGGGCTGGGCCGCGCTCAACGACATGGCATTTTTGGTCAGCGGCACTGGCACGCGCACGGCCGATTCCTACGAATACAATCCGGCCAGCGCGCCACTGCTGCACATCGAATATCTGCTGCCAGGATCCGGCAATCCAGTAGCTTTCAACGCACCGCCCGACGCCGATCCCACCACCAACCAGATCGCCGAACTCGCCGCGGCGGGGGCAGCCACCGGGATCACAGCATCGGCCACCGATCCCGACGCGGGCTCGACCGTCACCTACAGCATCAATGACACGCGCTTCGCCATCAATTCCAGCAGCGGCGTCATCACGCGCTCGGCCACCGGCACGCTCGACTTCGAGACCCAGTCGTCGATCAATCTGACAGTGACGGCAACCTCGTCCGACGGCAGCACCGCCAACCAGGCCTTCAGCCTCGCCGTCCTCAACAGCCCTGAGCCGGTGGCGTTCAACAACCCGCCGGATGCCAACACCGCCGCCAACCAGGTTGCCCAGAACGCCGCCGCCGGCACGGCGATCGGCATTACAGCATTGGCGACGGATCCCGATGCCGGCTCGACGATCACCTACAGCATCGACGACCCGCGATTTGCCATCAACGCCAGCACCGGCGTCATCACACGCTCGGGCACCGGCACGCTTAACGCGGCCTCGGAGCCTTCAGTCAACTTCAACGTGACCGCAACCTCGTCCGACGGCAGCACCGATACCCATGCCTTCAGCGTTGCTGTCTCCGAGACGGGCAACACCACGCCTGTAATCATCGAGACAAGGGTGACGACCGCCGGGGACGATGTCGAAGAGAAGGGCTCCGGGGCGATTTCGACCAACGTCACCGACCTGGAGCTCGGCTATGACGGCTCCACCCGCCAGACGGTCGGCATGCGCTTCACCGGCATCAACATCCCGCAGGGCGCCATCGTCACCAACGCCTACATCCAGTTCCAGGCCAACGAGGTGAAGACCGGCGCGACTTCGCTGCTCATCCAGGGCGATAAGGTCGACGACGCCAGTCCTTTCACCACCGCCAACTTCAACGTGTCCTCGCTTCCCAGGACGGCCGCATCCACGGCCTGGACGCCGGACCCGTGGACCATTGTGGGCGAGCATGGCGCTGCCGAGCGCACGCCTGACCTCTCGGCGATCGTGCAGGAGATCGTCAACCGCTCGGGCTGGGCCGCGCTCAACGACATGGCATTTTTGGTCAGCGGCAC